>CAYGIU010000007.1:0-16695 GCA_964350015.1 uncultured Gammaproteobacteria bacterium | reverse complement strand
AAACAATCCAACACGAGCTGAAAATATATTATGGAATGCAATAAAACGGGACCAAATTTTAGGATATAGATTTAGAAGACAATATGTACTTGCAGGATTTATATTAGATTTTTATTGTCCAAAACTTAAATTATGTATTGAAGTCGACGGCGAAATTCATAATAATGAAAGTAATAAAACAAAAGATCTTGAAAGAGAAAATATTATTAAACAATTTAATATAAATATTATCCGATTTAGCAACAAAGAAATTTCTGAAAATATTTTAACTGTACTGACAAAGTTAAAAGAATGTATTAAAAATATAGAACAAAAGTATTATATTTAATCTCCCCTCCTTACACGCAGCGTGAGGAGGGGTCGGGGGTAGAGTTGATTTAAAAAGTTAGAGAGGGGCTAGGGGTGAGTTAGGTCGGGGGTAGAGTTGTTCTTAGGGGTGAGTTGAGCCTTAGTAGTCGGGGGTAGAGTCCTTGACTTTTCCTATATAAATTAGTATAGTGCAAACTCAATTAAACGCACTTTGAAAGGAGGAGCAGAATCGTGGATGAAAAAATAAAAGTAATTCTCATTACACCTGGTGTTATGAGTAAGGCAGAAAGCATCGCGCTCTGCTTGTCCGCCCAAATAGAATGTGATTTAAAAGGCATTCCTGTTATTGTTTGTACGCCTGATGAAGTTATCAAACCAAAAAATAGGCTCGATAATGCATTCGATAATTTCATGAGTAAAATGGCAATGGGATTGATACCAATCGCCGTTGAAGCGCAAAAAGATGCAAACAATTACGATCCCGCGCCTACTAAATTACAAAAGCGTAAAAAAAATAATGAGCTGAAAAATTATGCTCAACAAAAATTTAAGACTAAACTAAAAAGTCTAAGACGATAAAAGCCAATCTCTCGAGATTGGCTTTTTTAGTTTCTATTATTTATTAATCTCCTCTTCCCCACCAACGTGTGCGTCCGCCACCTCCGTTATAATTATTATTTCCATAACTAGTTCCGCCAGCCGTTCGAATAGAGGCCCGGCGTCCGTCAGCTGTGATATAAACAACACCGCTAGCGGTTGCCCCAATTTCATATCCACCTCTCCACCACGGTTCAAACGCTTTTAAACTACTTGTTTGAGTTCCGACTGAACTGAATACTCGGATATCTGGTCCGCCTTTGGAAGCCGGGGCTGTAACAATTTGATATGTTCCGTAAAGACTAGGATTACTAATTACTGAAACTTTAACTCCGCCGGTGAACGTTTCGGGATACGCGAAGAATGAAGCATCAACATTTCCTAAACTATCAAAAGTTCTGATATGTGGTCCACCCTTTGTTAATGGTGAAGTGACAATTCGCGCTGTTGAGCCTACGGAGCTCGCCTTAGCGGCAACGTCTACACCGCCGCGGAATGTCGGCGCATAGGCCATAAAGCCGCTCATAGCCGTTCCATCAGCTTTAAAGACACGTACATGAGGTCCGCCGCCCGGTCCGGCACCAGTAATAATTTCAGCTTTCCCATCATTATCAATATCAGCTGCAGTTACGCGAACGCCGCCGCGGAATGCCAAGGGATACGCAAAGAAACTAAAGCGAGGCGTTCCATTAGCGCTTAAGATTCTTACTTGCGGTCCGCCGCCCGCTCCGGCGCCGGTAATTATTTCATCAATTCCGTCGCCGTCAACATCTCCGGCCGCAACATCAACGCCGCCCTTAAACGCGGCTGGGTAAGCAAAGAATGAAGTAATAATAGTTCCGTCACTCGTTAGTGTTTTTACTAATGGTCCGCCTCCCGGTCCAGCTCCGGTAACTAAGCTTGCACCTATACCAAAGTTTCCAGCCGCGACAGAAGCACCACCTTTAAAATTTTCATACGGTAACATTTCGTAAGATTGTTTTGGCGCTGGAGTTGGCGTTGTGAGTTTAGGTGCAACACGCAAACTTTCAAATGGACTAATTGGAGTTCCGTCCGGAGTATGAATTTCGAAATGTAAGTGAGCAGTAGTTCCTTCAGCATTTCCACTGTCCCCCATCCAACCAATTAATTGTCCTTTAACTACTTGAGCACCATTAATAACATCAGGCGCATACGCTAATAACCCGCCGCCTTGTCCATCGTCAGTATTTATATTGTCGTTATTAACATGCAAGTACCAATAACTATATCCGTCAGAGTCACGCAATGAAATAGCATATCCCCAATCAGGCTGCGGATACTGTACCCAATTAACAACTCCGTCTACCACTGCGACCAACGGCAACATTTTTCTACCCATCAAATCATTTCCTTCATGAGTATGCCCTACGCGCGGTGCGCCAAAATCATCGTAATAAGAAACTGCTCCAATAACCGGAAAAACAATCGGCCGCGCTTCGGCCGCATTAACCGGAGCCATGCTCAAGAGGCTACAGAAAAAAGCTATAAGCAGTAAAAATGATAGTTTTTTCATAGTGTTGATTTAAAATAAGAGTGCAGTATTTAAACGCTTGCACTCTCTCCTTGTTACTACTATAGCACTATTTCCATTCTTTCTCTTGTCGCACTAGTAATTCATTAGCTTTTTGAGGGTTTACCATAAGTCTTTTAACAATTTTCTCCATTCGGGCAGCTTGTGAACCTTTAATATAAAATAGATCATCGGACATTAATTCCGACTCAATATAATCAGAAGCGTCTTCACAATTACCAAACCACATAGAATGAACCGAAGAATCTTTTAAAGTTTCAGTTATTATTTTTGCTTCTTCACCAACTGCAATAACAAAATCAGAAATTTTTTCAGCAGCCAGCGCAACTTCTTCATGACTTCGCTTAGTTAAGGAACCTAATTCTTTCATTGATCCCAGTACGGACCATAAGCGTTTTCTTTTCTCTTTTGGAATTTGCTGCAAAGCATCCAATCCTTCGAAAACTGAATCTGGTGATGAGTTATAGGTATCATCAACAATTAATGTATCCTCGATTCCCTCAATCAACTGCATTCTTCCGGGCGGTTGCTTAACAGTACGAATTGCCTCAGCTACTTCTAAGCCATTCATATTGAAACTTAGAGCAGTGGCCGCTGCTGACAACGCAGCGTATACCGCCGGACGTCCTAAGACACCGGATAAGAAAACCGGAATTGATGAACCGTTATACAGGAGTTTAAAACTCTGTCCCGACTTTCCGTCCTGATCAATACTAAAGGAAAGATGTTCGGCTTTGATTTCAGCTTTTTCCGAAAAACCAAAACTTATTGATCGTTTGTTTATTTTCTCAATTGCCTTAACAAGTCGTTCATCATCAGCATTATACATAATCCAACCATCTTCATGTAATGAATCAGCTAATTTAAGTTTTTCCGCGTGCAAGTTTTCAAGTGATTTAAAAAATTCTAAGTGAGCTTGACCCAGTTTTGTAATGACGGCGCGTGACGGTTTGGCGATACTTGTTAAATAATTCATGTCGCCCGGATGATCAATCCCCATTTCTAATATTAAAACCTGCGGATATGAAAGATTCTTATTCTTAATAAGTACTCGCGCTTTTTTAAAAATATTTAACCAACCAGAAATAGAACGCCCGGCACTTTTTTCACCAATAATTGTTAAGGGCAATCCAAGCTCGTTATTATAATTTTTATAGGTTTCTCGAATATTGAATTGGGCAGACAAAATCTTACCTATCGCCTCTTTGGCGCTGGTTTTACCCACACTGCCGGTAATTCCGACAATTTGCGGTTTATATAGAGCAATGATGCGCTTGGCATAACGCCCCAAGATGTACTGCAATATTTTTAACATTTGCTTACTATACTACTTCTTAGTAGAAGTTTCAATTGGCCGGTCTTTCTTAATTTCCCAATGATTTAATAAGAATTTTGTTATGTCTCGTGCCAAAGGAACTACAGTACTTTCCGCATATACTGCATGAGGATTATCCAATTTCGTTAAGATAACAAAAGACGCATTATTGGCCGGCGCAAAACCTATAAAGGTATGGTTATAGCGGCTGCTATATGTTCCAGTACTCGAATTAACTACTTGAGCTGTTCCTGTTTTACCGGCAATGTAATATCCCGGAGTTTTAATTTTTTTTGAGTGTCCATTCTCTACAACATTAACAAGCATCCCGGAAACGATACCGGCCGTACGTTCAGAAATAACGCGTCGAATTTGCGTTGGTGTTGTTGTGTATCGTTTTCCATCTGCATCAACAACGTCCTTAACAATGTAAGGCTTCATTAACATTCCACCGTTAGCAATGGCCGCATATGACATTACCATCTGCAAAGGTGTGACAGTTATTCCTTGCCCAAATGAAGCGGTAGCCGCCGCAAGATCTTTTACTCGCAAACCCGTTATGCTTTTAATATTTCCCGCGCTTTCGCCTTCCAATTCAATACCCGTTTTTTCACTAAATCCAAAACGTTTAACATAATCAGCAAATCCGCTATGTCCGAGTTGTTGCATTGCAAAAATAGCACCGGTATTTAAGGACTGCTCTAGGACTGTAACCATATTTGTTTTTCCATGTCCGCCATGAGTATCAAAATCTGAATTCTTAATCGGCTTTGGCCAACCATTAATCATAATCTGTCCGTTGTCTTGATAGGTAGTTTCCGGAGTAACTTTTTCCGCATCAAGTGCTGCGGCCATAGTAATAGCTTTAAACACTGAACCCGGCTCATATTGATCGAAAACCGCTGGATTGTTAAAAACTTTTATATTAGCAACATCCTGATAATTATTAGGATCGAAATCCGGCGCTGAACACATTGTCAGAATTGCTCCAGTTTTTGGATCAACAATGATAACACTTCCGCCATCAGCTCCGTATTTAGTAACTGCCTCATTAAGCATTTTACAAGCAGTGAACTGCGCGGAACGATCAATCGTTAATACTAAACTTGAACCGTCTGTTTTCTTTGTATATTGTCGATCGTTTACAATTAATAATCCTCCCGCCCCTTTTTCTCCTTTAACAGATCCATAGCCTCCGAATAACTCTTGATCAAAAAATCCTTCAAGTCCATATTTTCCTCGCTGCTCTTCATTCTCATAACCAGCAAAACCCAAGATATTCGCTCCGATATTGTTTTCCGGATATAACCGAAATGGTGCCAAGCTATAACCAAAACCTTGAAGCTCTAATTCTTTATTCTCTTCTTTAGAGATTAATATCTTTTCATCCTTCATTATTAAATCATCCATTACTAAATCTGTACGTCCGGAAAAAAATATGTAAAACTTTTTTAAAGTTTCATCACTAAGCTTTCGTTCAATCGGTTCATATTCATCATCCTCCAAATCAAGCGAATTCATATAATTCTTAATGGCTTCTTCTTTACGCTCCCTGATCATATCCTCACGTTTTGCTTTTTCTAAATCAATATACAAAGGATCAGAATATAAAACTTGTTGTTTTGTTTTTATCTCTAACTCTTTAGCAACGCGTTCCGCGGCCGGTAAAGATGCAACCAAATCTAATTCGGATTTAAGGCGATCTTCTTTTTCTTTTTTTATGGCCGCATCAACTTCTTTTTCAATAATTTCTTTCTTAAAGAATTCATATAATTTTTCAGAAACTGCTTCGGGGTCAGTTACTTTTTTAGGAACGGCGTAGAGCAAGGCAAAATCCTTATTAACGGCAATCGGGTACAGCGCCGGATTCGGGCTGAAGACATTGTCCTGAATAAAAATCTTTCCTCGCTCAGGTAAAAGCTCGTATGAAGTTTTATGTTGATTGGCGGCCACTGACTCAAAATAACCTCGTTTAGCAATTTGTAAATAACCTAAACGAAGAATAAGACCAAGTGATAATAAAAAAACAAGCGCCGCAATAAAACTTACTCGGCCGCCTGATGGTGTCTCAACTTGTTTTTTCTGACGCGAAAATCTCATCATAATTTCAAATGCGCTTATTTACGTGCCACCATTCCTTGATCCCAACTAAGATAGGTAACTGAATCGGCGCTTACTAAATGCATTGACTGAATTCGCGGATTTAAGCTTTGGTAAGAAGCTAAAGTACTGACAGCACCTTCCATCTGCTGATGTTCGGAAACCAAGTCGTTAGCTTTCATTTTCAAATCCTTAAATACAAAGCCTTTTATTGATAAAGCGTTTACCACTAAAAAGTGGCTAAAAGCCGTAATGATAACAGCAACCGTTAAGAAACGATTAAGACGTGAGAGAAACTGCGAACGGGTAGGCACTTGGTTCATATTTTTATTTTTATTTTGATTTTATATAGTTAGGGTTTGTGCGGCGCGAAGCTTTGCGCTGCGGGAACGTGAATTTAATGTAATCTCTTCATCAGTGGCCGTAATAGCCTTTTTGGTAATAATTTTAAGCCATGGCTTATGATCACAGACACAAAGTGGAGCTTGAGGCGGACAGATACACTCTTTAGCCTCTTGTTTGAAAAACTGTTTAACAATCCGATCCTCGAGACTATGAAAAGAAATAATGACAATTCGAGCATCGGCTCTTAGTATCGGACGAATATTTAAAAGTAATGTACTGAGGTTTTCTAGTTCTTGATTCGTCGCGATGCGTAATGCTTGGAAGCTTCTTGTTGCAAAATGGATTCGCTGTCGCCGATATACTGCCGGAACTCCTTTATGAATTGCTTCAACAAGTTCTTTTGTTGTTCTGATTGGGTGCTCACGTCGCACGGCGACGATTGAGCGCGCAATTGAATTGGCGTATCGCTCTTCTCCAAACTCTCTAAAGATTTTTGAAAGTCCTTCAACAGGAGTCAAATTAATTATTCCTTCCGTACGTCGAGCAGAGAGATCTGATCCGAATGCCATACTTAATGGCGCGTCTTTTAAAAAGGAGAATCCTCTGCTCTCGTCATCTAACTGCGCTGATGACAAACCGAGATCTAGAACTACGCCGTGGAGCCGTTTAATCGGCTCCGCAGCCAGCTCTTCTTCAACAATCTCCGGAAGCTCGCTGAAATTCGCTTGCCGGATAATAATGTTCTCACAGCCCTCGCGGGCAATCTTTAATTTGGCATGTTCAATGGCCGCTTCATCTAGATCCGTCGCAATTACTTTTCCTTTCGGGCCGACTCGCTTAGCAATTTCAAATGTATATCCACCCCCACCTAAGGTACCATCAGCAATAAACTCTCCGGGTTGCGGATTTAGATATTCAATCGCCTCGTTGAGCATTACCGGAATGTGGCGGTACATGAAATTACTTTTTTATTTTTAAATTTCTCCTAAGGCTTCGGCGATCTGATTAGTCTGTCGTTCGGTACTTGTTTTATATTTATTCCAAGCGCTTTCATCCCATATTTCCAAACGGCTGTACAATCCGGCAATAACTGCTTTCTTATGAAGCTTGGCAAATGAACGAAGATAATCCGGCAAGGTAATGCGTCCTTGGTTATCAAAATCAGCTTCCGTGGCTCCCGCTAGAATAAAACGAGCCATTGTTCGGTCATTCTTTTTATTAAATGGCAGCGAAGAAATCTTTGTCGCTAACTTTTCCCATTCTTTCTTAGGATAGATTACTAAACAGTTATCTAGTCCTTTAGCAACCACCGCTCCGCCGCGCAAAGATACACGAAACTTAGCGGGTATTGCTAACCGTCCTTTATCGTCCATGCTGTGATTATATTCGCCGATAAACATTCGAGTTTGGGAGTGGTTTGTGGTTTATCCACAATTCCCCACTTTTCCCCTTTACTATTTAATTTTACACCATTTTTCCACTCTGGTCAATCCTCTCGCTCCACTTCTAAAATGCTTATTTTTCTCATATTTTTTCAATAAAATAAAAACAGCTGGCACTTATGCACAGCTGCTTAAAAAACGATGGTGGAAATCCTTCTATTTCTTCTTTTTGGTGATACTTGGCTCCCTCGCGTAGATAGGTCTAGCTATACCAACTTTTTTCTTACTTGGAGTTGAGAGTGGGACTCCGAGAGCATAGGCCAAAGCATTAGCTGTAGTGACTCCGATTCGTAATGCCGTAAAGCCTAAGCCATCATTTTCAACAATAATCTCTTTAATATCACTTAATTTTTTCTTATGTTTTATAAGTAACCTTTCAAACGCCGGCAAAAGCTTTTCAGCTTGACGATGAGCTGCTTCAAAACTCTGACGAACAAATAACTTGCTCCCCTCTCGAAGTTCTAAGATGATATCGGAATGACTTGCTGTGCTGATATATAATTTCATACTGCCACTTTAGCACAAATTTTAGGTATTAAAAAACCCCGCACACAATTGTACGGGGCTCCTCTTTAAAACTTAGAATGTACTGTTTAATGGATTGTAACCGAACCTGTTTTAGTATTCAGTTCAATCTTTTTCCAATTTGTTGCTGGACACGGTTCAATTACGATAACCTTTGCATCTCCGATCATTACGACCTGGAATTGCAGCCAATTATTCGGCTGGTTATAGAACCATGATCCAATCATATTTGCCAAACCTGCAGCGGTTGCGTACCTGGTTGTCACTGTTGTGTTAACCGGTATAGAAGCAACTGACAAGCGATATATCCACCAATCCGGATATCCTGGAGCATCAAGTAAAGCAAGCTGGTTAATGTAACCTGAAATACTGTTCCAGCAAATGGGCTGCTGTGTTCCGTTTGCCCTGCCTTTACAGTAATACATATTTACAGTATCTCTGGCGATGTTCATCCCAATTCTAAATACCGGATTAAGAGAATCGCCAACGCCTGGAGGTAGAAAAGATGGGGGTGGATTTCCGGGAACATGTATCGTACCATTATTGTATTCATATATATTTTTGGTACTTGTGACGTTATAATATATATTTGTCCAATAAGGTAAGTTTGGAGCAAGACGTGCGGCGCAATTTGGATAATTCCTATATATTGTGCTTGCAGATCTTTGTCCATTTACTTTTGTTACCCACACTTTAATGTAACCCTCTGCTGTAACACTATCGGCACTTACAGGATTTGAAACCCAGCCGTCTGCTGTGTCCCTGTAGTCAAAAGTATTTATACCTGGAGTACATGCGGTATCAATTGTCTTCTTTAAAATAAGTAATTGATATCTCCATGTATTATTCCCAAGGTTTTGAGTTATACCCACTTTTAGTACCGGCAACATATTTGCAGAAGTACCAGCAATTGTAATTTGTTTCGTTCTTTGATAATGAGTGTTGTTCACATCCCATACATCCAAAACAACAGTTGCAACAAACCCGGAATTAAGATATTTTTGCGGTCCCAGCATGCTTGAATTTGTATACATAGGTGATAATGTTAAATCACCATAATTGTACTGATACCTAGCAACTGTGGCACCGTTTGAAAGCGAACCAATAAATATTATAGGTTCACCGGCATATACCGTGTCAGTGGTAAAAACTAAGCCACTGGCTGAATCTTTGATACTGAAATTAAGCGGGTTATCATTCTCTGTAGGTGGGGTTACCACTTCATTTACGCTTTCACAACCGCCAATAAACATGGCGAATATGAAAACGATCAACAGAGAAGGAAGTGTGAAAAGTCGCGAGCTTTTCTTCATTGGAGTTACTCCTTCTTGTTTAAGTTAATGAAATTTTTAATGTTACGATGGATAAAACTTTTGTTTTAAGTCCATTATACTGCCTTCATTGTAATGAAGGCAGAAAATATACTTAAAGTAATGTTGAGATACGAGCTGCGAAAGAATTACGTTTAAAGCGGGTACTTATAGTCTGAGACATAAGCTCTCCGTAAACTTGTTCAATTTCTGAAGTTGTATTCTCCCAATTATTTTCTGTGCATACTTGTTCTTTAGCTGCTGCACCAATTCGAGAAAGAGTTAGCGGATCAACTAAAGCATTTTGTAATTTAGCCGACAAATCAGCAACGTCTTTGGCGCGGAAAGTAATTCCGGTTTTTCCATCAACAATCGCTTGAGTGTTTTCAGGAATATCACTAACTAATGGTGTTAAGCCGTAAGACATAGCTTCGAGTAAGACTAATGAAAGGCCCTCGGAAACTGAAGGTTGTACAAACATATACGCATTTGAAAACAACTCTTCAAGAACTGCACCATGCTGAGCACCGGTAAAGATAATGCGATCATCACCTTCGGCGGTTTTTTTCAACTCAATAACATATTCGTCAGTAAAAGATCCGTCTCCGACAATAACTAGTTTTTTGTCAGTATCAAGTTTGCGGAAAGATTCGATTAAGTAATGAAGTCCTTTGTGGCGAATTAATCGAGAAACAGCTAAAATGTAGGATCCCTTTGAAAGATTCCAACGTTTTGCAATCTCATTTGTTTCTCGGATAGTCGCAGCCGGAACTCCGTTTGGAATATACTTTACTACAGTGCTATACGCATTCCAGGCATACGATTCAAGTAGCTTGGAAATTGAAAGTGTTGCATCGGCAAAGCGACAAGCCATCCATTCTCCAAACTTTAAATAAGTCCGGGCAAAGAAACTCCACTTTTGGTGGTAATAATCTTGGCAATGGAAGGTTGCAACAATCTTTACATTCGGCTTAAGCAAACGAACAAGCCAAATCAATGAAGATGGTCCAATTGAATGGAAGTGGACAATATCAACCTTACGGCGTAGCAAATCAAGACAAGCAAAAAATGTGTGCGAAATCGCATCAAGATTTTTTGTCTTAAGAGAAGGCAAGCTGATTAAGTGCACGCCTTTATATTCTTTTAGATTAGGATCAGTGTAATGAGGACGAGTATACGCAAAGACTTCGTGTCCGCGTGCGGCCATATGCACAGCCAAACCCTCGACGTGTTTTTCAACACCGCCGATAAGAGTTGGGATTCCTTTTTGTCCGATAAATGCAATTTTCATAGTTAAATGTGAATATTCAGTAATATATGAATATACCACATATTTAAATTTCTGTCAAGAGTTACTCAATTTTAAAGGCTAAACTATAGGAAAAGCCAGTTTCTAGACCTTTTACTTTAATATCTACGTATCCTGGGCCTTTTGCCGGTACAAACATTTTCTCATTAAAACGGCCAACAGAATCAGCCACAACGGTGCTTTCTACTCCGGCAAAGTTAATAATTAGATTTTCATTCTTTCCAAAACCACCGCCTCGAAGAACAACTTCCGCTCCAACAACGGCGCGATTTTTATCGATACTTAAAAACAAGGGTTCTGAAAGTTCCGGAAAATTCTCTTCTTCAGTAGCAGTAACATATGCTAAACGAGCGCCTGATCCTTTAACCGGATTAAGGTTTGAATCAACAATAATAATTGTAGTGTTATTAAATACAACCAATAGTTCGCTAGTAGGCGTATCAACTGCCTTTAGACCCATTGCCCAACCACCAGTCAAACTGACTGTGCTTGTGTACAAGTGATCAACAGGCTGTAAATCGCTTTTACGCAACTTAACTACGCCAATACCATCTGAGAAATAAATATGCTTTCCATCTTTTGATGGTACAACATCATATCCGAAAGTTCCGGTATGTTTAAAGCTCTTTTTAATTTCTCCACTAAAGTTAATTTTACGAACAGCCTTGTCATCTACAACATATACAGCGTTATCAGCTTTATCGTTATACAAGTTACGTTTATACCAATCGCTTCCCCAATTAAAGGTCAACGGAATAGTATCAACATTCTGACGTCCTTCACGGTCATAAATGGAAATGCTTTTATCAAAAACATTAAACAAGAATTTATCGCTACCGGCTGGTGTAATATTATAAGTGTTATTACCTTTATTGATTACTGGATAGGAATCGACAACCACAAGGTCGTTATTCCAAACTTTCACTCCGCGTGAACCAATGGTTGCGACTTTGCCGCCAACAATCGATACGCCGCCAAACCAATCCCAGCTGCCGTCTTCAACGCGGGCAACACGACGAGCTTGCTTCAAGTCGCTAATATCGTATTTCTGAAGCGAACGTCCGTCTACAGCATACGCGAACAAACGACCTGATTCCAAACGAAGTTTTACATCGTAAAAATCAGCCGCTGTATTAAAACGCGGATCTGTTGATTTAAGTGCCACAAAACGAACCGGGTTCTTTTTGGACTCTGATTTAAATAACTCAAGTTGACCGGTGTTAGTTGTAGCAATAACAACATTGCCAGAAAAATAAACAGCGTCACCTGAGTGATAAGCTTTAACGCGAGCTTCACCGCCGGAAATCGGCGCTAAAACTGCAACAAGTAGCATTGCTGCCGCTATCGAAAAGATTACTTTTTTCATAGTTTTATTAGATATTTATCTTAAATATAATCGATTACCTTACCATATTAACTAAAAATAGTCAAGCCCCCTTTGGGGCCTGACTATAAAAAATATATATACTAAGCTTTACTCAAAAGACTCAACTGTCCCCTTGCCCCCAGCTTTACGATCTGACTCAATATTTGTGTTAATATTAGCCAAATTTTTTGAAATTACGGCGCCTGAATATGAATCCTTTCCTCTAAACTGAATATTTGTCAGTAAATTTGGCACTTTCCCAAGATCCGATTCGGCTGGCACTATACTAACGGCAAAACTAAGCCTATAGTTTCCCCCGGTTTTAGAAATTGCATCGAGATTCCAAAGAACTCGTCGTCCAACTGGCGAATATGAGGCCGTCCCGGCAATAAGACTTGTTTGTTCAAGCCATACAACGTTGGAAGGCAAATCAGCAGAGACCTCAAAATCAGTCATATCATTACCAAGGTTATTGATTTCCCAAATAACCCAATAGGTTGTTGGTATTCCTAGCTTTGGTGGAATTGGACCAATACCAAGTTGATCACCTTGCGGTCCATAATAATATCCCGCTGAGTTAAGGGAAATATTTGTGTCTATTTTCAAATTCGGTAACGCTATCGCGTAGTTATACTGATTTGAATCAATTGTATATGAAACAACTAATTCTAAACTTAAAAAATCATTAAGTTCTACTTGTTTCCGTTCAAGTCCTACAACAGAATTAAAAGATACTGATGTACCAGCCGCTAGAGATGTCCCATAACTAAGTCCGTTGTCTTTTGAAATGAACTTTGAATCAGGAGTTTCAAAACTTTTTACAGCAACTGTTGAGCGCCGACTATTAAGCTTAAAAGAAATATTATTAATTGCCGCTTTTTCAGTATTGCGAAGATTAATTCCGAGATTTAGATTTGAACCTGACCAGGAACTTTCTTTAAAGCTTGGGCTGATGTGTAAGCTCGGCTCAAGAACAGATACCTTATGGCTTTTCTGCACTTGCAAAACATAATCAGTTCCAGTTAGCAAGCTTCCTTCAACAGTAAAATCAACTTCTGTTAAAGCCGCTTGATCGGTTGTTGCTGTAAACTCAATACGACGCGTTTCTCCGGGCGCCAATGCTTCTATAACTAAACGGTTATTTTCAAACTTTGTCTCTTGAGGTGTTATGTCCCAGCCTCCACTAAAGCTAATAAATGAATTTTCCAATTTAATATCTCCGCTATTCTTTATATCAACAAAACCTTTAAGCGGTATGCCTCGATATGTTGTATCAGGAATATCAATAGATACATCTAGTGCCGAGCCGTCAATATGATAGACAATCGAACTTAAAACCTGTTTCCTAATCTGACCTTTTAGATAAGACATTGTTAAACCGAGAAATTGTCTGTCGCCTATTGCCCCCTGGACTATCCCCCGTACTCTAAGTTCACCTTCTCCATTCTTCGCCAAATCACCGATATTAAAACGAGCACTGTCTTTTTCAAAAATGATTGAAGGCGTTGCTGATTCAACTATAAAATTGGCGGGCAAATCGAGTAATAAGTTCGCGCCGCTTACGGGAGCTCCTTCGTCGTTTTTATATAAAATAATAAACTCTTGAGAGCGAGCGCTAACAACGCTCGCCGAAGCTGTTTTTACTTCCAATTCAAAGTCTGCACGCGGCTGCCAAAACATAAGCCAAACAAGGATAACTGTCATTCCAACTAAAATACTAGCCAATAAAATATCAGCCCAAAGATGAAAATTACTATCACGGTAATGCCTTTGATGCCGATTGCGAAGAAGCCGAATCAAAACATTCAGCTTTTTGTTTATTCCATTTCCGGCGACTCCTTCATCAATTGCTTTAGCTATGTTCTTTGGCATATGGTTTCTTTATTATTGTAGCAAAATACGCTTCATTTAGAAATTAGCCGTTCCGGCCAATAATTCAAATTTCCCGTCTCCGTCAGTATCACTAACTATAACGCTCACTCCTCCGCTCTTTGGATCAAAGGCCATGAATTGACCCTTAAGACGACCGGCATAGTCAAAAATTCGTACATGCGGCCCGCCTGAAGCGGCGCCGGTCACCAATTCATTCTTTCCATCGTTATCAACGTCACCAATCGCTAGATTAACGCCGCCGCGGAAATTCTTATCATAGGCCAAGAATGAACCAAGAACTTTTCCTTGTTCGTTAAATATTTTTACGGTTCCGGGTAAACCCTTGCCCGGGGCAACAATAATTTCACCCTTGCCGTCATTATTAATATCACCGGCGCTAAGAGTAACCCCGCCGCGGAAATTCTTATCAAAAGCAAAAAATCCTGGAGTAAGTTGCTTACCCGCGGCCGAATATATCTTTATGTGTGGTCCGCCCGCCGCCGGTCCAATAACAATTTCTTTATTCCCGTCTTTATTAAAGTCGAAAGCGCTAAAGACTAACTCTCCTTTAAAGCTTGCTCCATAGGGAGAAATAGTTACAGTTGTTTTTCCAGAGCGGTTAATAATAAGTTTTCCGCTTTTTACAGAAGCGCGATCTCGTCCCCCATCTGAATCAAAATCATCATACAAAACTAACGAATTAGCCGTTGCATCGGCGCGATAGGCGAAAAATCCGTTTCGCAACTGCACTCCTTTATTATTAAAAACACGCAAAAAATTTCCATTATAAAAAGGGGCCCCTACAACATCTTGTTTTACTTTGCGCATAATAATCCCGTCATTTGGATTAAGGCGCACATAATTAACTTTCGAACCATCGTTTGTATTGCGGTCCTGAGTGCCATGAAGCTTTTCAAACTGCTCACGCTTAAAAATGAAAAGCTGAACCTTATTAGTTGAATTGACAATCGTAACTCCATTATCAAAGTCTCGTCGCCATAAGCCTGGCTTAACCGTTGTATTTGATGACTCTAGTAAATTAAAATAAGTATTTTCCGCCCGACCAAGTTGGACATCATATTCATCATACCACCAGTTTTGTTCATGCTTTTGATCGCCAAAGTCAAAACTATAATATCCATCACCAAGTAAAGCGCTCGTCAATCCAAAGCGCATATTCCGATAGTCATTTTGACGCCCGGTATTGCGAGTACTACCGTTTAAAATATAAATCGCTGGCTTTTGATTTTTTCCCGGAAGACGCGAAAGATATTGATGCATACTGGCTTGCCATGAACCATTACCTTCCCAGGGAGTTGGAAAATTTTCGAAAATTCTTCCATTAACATTTGCTTGATATGATTCAATAGAATTACCGTTCATTAATATATAATTTTGCGGACCAATTTTTTGGCGCGTCTTTGCAAACATTGCCACCATACCTTTTTGCCACTCACTATTATAAAACGTACTTGAATCTTCTGAACCATCACCGTTTATATCAATACCGTTATTACTGTAATGACTGATTGACGAATCAACAACGTCAAACATTACACCGTTCCAAGCAGCTTGATCGAGCTTTGATTTAACAAAATCAGCATTCATATTTTGCCAAATACTCGAAGCAAGATTTGTCAGAAAAACTCCGGGCCAGGCTTGAATTCGATTACGGTCACGATCTCGCAGCCAGGCGTTTGCTGATTGTGCTTGATTGTATAAGCCGTTGGGTAAATCTAAAACCATCGCAGCCGGAAGATATGCCAAGACAATATTAGTAGAACGGGCATTACGGTATTCACTTAAAAATCCTGGATCTGAAACACTCAGTTCATGAGGCAATACTAATAGATCCCATTTCTTTAGTTCATTAAATTCATCCGTTGAAATATTTTCAAAATATTCAAGATAGTAGTTTGCTAGTTTTGGAAAGGTATCTTTTGCCAAAACGGTGCTCGGAACAAAGCTTAGTGACACTACGCTTATCAAGGTAATTGATAAAAAATATAAACGCTTCATATTAATTGTTCGGCTTTCGCAAAGCAATAGTAAGGATATGCACCATTGAAATTCCTGTAAGCGCTTTAAAGGCACGGATACAAAAAGCCATTATTCCTAAGCCAGGAAAGGTCCGGCGTTGTTTCGCTAAACTATACCACAAATCAATGTCATTACGCATGCCAAGCCTGCTGGGCTTTAGAAGCTCAGGTTCGCGTTGTCCCGAAATCCGAATCATCCTTTTTATTTCGGAAATACTCCCCCCTCTAATTCCATCGCGTAAAAATTCTTGCCAACTCGGATTAGTTTTCTTTTTTGAAAAGCGTCGAGCAATTTTAAATGTTAACCAATCAGGCAAATAGTTTATAAATATTAAAGAGCCCGTCGTGTGCCGTTCGATTGGAAAATAGCGATATGGGGTTTCACCTAAAAACATAATTGCTCCCGGCTTTAATAGTCGATACAGTTCGGGGAACAAAGTTTTACGTTCATTTGGCAAGAAATGTTCATACACTCCGCTCAAAACAATAAAATCGACGTCACGCGGGATTTCCGCAGTACTTTCCGCGGAACCTGCACGTACTAAAGAAACGTTTTGCAGCCTATAAAAATTAATGCGGGCTTTTGCCACATCTAAATAATTTTTTTAAAAATC
>CAYGIU010000006.1:13885-16928 GCA_964350015.1 uncultured Gammaproteobacteria bacterium | reverse complement strand
GTTTTGGACCTTGTTAAAGCTTTGGATGATTATATTCCAGAACCAGTTCGCGATACTGACAAGCCATTCTTGATGCCTATCGAAGATATTTTCTCTATCGAAGGTCGTGGAACAGTTGTTACCGGTCGTGTTGACCGTGGTATCGTTAAAGTTAACGACGAAGTTGAATTAGTCGGTTTGGGCGATACTCGAAAGGTTATCGTTACTGGAATCGAAATGTTTAACAAGCAATTGGATCAGGGACAAGCTGGTGACAACGCCGGATTGCTCTTGCGCGGTATTAAGAAAGAAGAAGTTGAACGCGGTCAGGTTTTGGCCAAAACCGGTTCAATCACTCCACACACTGAATTTGAAGCTGAAGTTTACGTCTTGAACAAAGATGAAGGCGGACGCCATAAGCCATTCTTCAAGGGCTACAAGCCACAATTCTACATCCGAACTACTGACGTTACTGGAGAAGTTGAATTGCCGGCCGGCACTGAAATGGTTATGCCTGGCGATACTGTTAACATGGTAGTCAAGTTGATTGCCCCAGTCGCTTTGGAAGAAAAAATGCGTTTCGCTATTCGCGAAGGCGGTCGTACCGTTGGAGCGGGTGTCGTAACCAAAATCATTAAGTAAAGACAGTTACCCGTTCTCATTCCGAGGACGGGTTTAGTCTGTACTTAAATATAGAGTCAGAATAAAAAATACAATCAACGTAAATTATGAGTGAGTTGGAAACAAAGAAATTGGCTGCCAAAGATGTAAAGCAGCGCGTTCGTATTAAGATCCGGTCATTTGACCACAAGATCATTGACCAGTCGACGAAAATTATCGTTGCGACTGTTAAGCGAACCGGTGCGAGCGTATATGGACCAATTCCATTGCCTACGGAAAAACGCAAGTATACCGTTAACTCTTCAACATTCGTTCATAAGAGTGCCCGCGATCAATTTGAAATGAGAACTCATAAACGTCTCATGGATATTATTGAACCGTCGGCTGCGACGATTGAAGCCTTGAGCAATTTGAATTTGCCTACAGGCGTTGATATTGAAATTAAAATGTAAGGTTTTGGTTTTTATTTGCTTAACCCCTTCGGGGAAGTGAGCGGATCGAAGCCATTGCTAACAAGGATTATATTATAGAAACCATCAATCACCATTTCTCAAAATTATATTTTTTTGTTGAGGTATAGTGATTGCTGGTTTTCAAACCAGTTTTTTTGTTTATATGAAATTCATTTTAGGAGAAAAAGTTGAAATGACACAGTTGTGGAAAGGTGACGCGGTTATTCCGGTGACTAAGATTATGGCCGGCCCATGCACTATTTTACAGCTCAAAACTAAAGACAAGGATGGCTATGAAGCCGTTCAGGTTGGCTATGGTGCACGTCGTTTGAACTTATTGACCAAAGCGTTAGTCGGACACTTTAAGAATTTAGGAACTTTCCGCTATGTTCGCGAATTTCGTTTGGATAACTCTGACGGAATTGGCGAAGCTAAGATTGGCGATCAGGTAAGTGTTGCTGCTTTTGCGGTTGGTGATCATTTGACATTAACTAGTACTTCAAAAGGAAAAGGTTTTCAAGGTGTTGTGAAGCGCCATGGTTTCCACGGACAAGACGCCACTCACGGTAACAAAGACCAGTTGCGTGCTTCAGGTTCAGTTGGAGCCGGTGGTGTACAACACGTTTTCAAAGGTACTCGTATGGGCGGCCGCATGGGTGGAGACCGCGTTACCTTGCATGATGTTGAAATTGTTGAAATCGATGAAGCAACAAACACTATTTTTGTAAAAGGTGCTGTTCCGGGAGCTCGTCACGGTTTAGTGATGCTTTTTGGAAACGGCGATTTGAAATTGGGTTTGCCTGAACTAAAAGTTGAAGAACCAGTTGTTGTTGCGGAAGAAGTCGTAGCCCCAGAGGCCGAGCCAGAAGTTGTTGAACCAGTTGCAGAAGTTCCGGCCGAAGAAGTAAAAGCCGAAGAGCCAAAAGAAGAAGTTAAAGAAGAAGCTCCGGTTGTTGAAGAAAAAGTTGAAGAAGTAAAAGAAGAAGCCGCCCCTGCTGAAGAAACTCCAGCAGAAGAACCTAAAGTAGAAGAATCAAAGTAATATGATTAACTCACAGGTCTACAATCGAGAAGGACAAGTTATCGGCGAAGCCGAACTTAGCGAAAAAATCTTTGGTTTAAAACCGAATGAAGCTTTAGTGCACCAGGCTTTGGTTGCGCAAACTTCTAACGAACGTCAGGTTCTAGCTCATACTAAAGATCGCTCAGAAGTTCGCGGTTCCGGCCGTAAGCCTTGGAAGCAAAAGGGAACTGGTCGCGCTCGTGTTGGTTCTGTGCGTTCACCGATTTGGAAAGGTGGTGGTGTTACCTTCGGTCCTACTAGTGATCGTAATTTTTCAAAAAAATTAAACGATAAGATGCGCAAGAAAGCATTGTGCATTGTGTTGTCTGATAAGATTGCCGACAAGCGCTTAGCTATCGTTGACGATCTATCAATGACTGAATTTAAAACAAAGACACTTAAGAAAGCGATCCAGTCAGTTTCTGAAAAAGCTTTTGAGATTAAGGGCCGCGCTACTATTTTGATTATTGATAAGGCTCCACAGTCTGCAACAAAAGCTTCAGCCCGCAATTTGCCAGAACTTAAGATGCTTAATGTTGAAAACTTGAATATTGTTGATTTACTGAAGTACAAAGCAATCATTGCAACAAGCGAAGCAGTGAAAGTTATTGAAGAACGCTACAAATAATATGTCATTATTTAAGAAAGAAACAAAAGAAGTAAAAAAGAAACCGGTCGCTGCAAAAGCAACTTCGATGAAAGATATGTATGCTGATGCTCCTGCCGCTTCAAAAAAAGAAGGAACCAATTCTTCTACTTCATTTGCGTACCGAGTTTTGGTAAAACCAGTTATTTCGGAAAAGGCGAGCCGCCAGCAAACAGTTGCAAATCAGTATTCGTTTGTAGTAGCTATTGGCGCTAATAAAATTGAAATTGCTAAAGCAGTAAAAGCCGCTTACGGAATTACACCAATTAAAGTAAATATTGC
>CAYGIU010000006.1:0-13875 GCA_964350015.1 uncultured Gammaproteobacteria bacterium | reverse complement strand
ACGTCGTTATGGCCGCGCTATCGGCAAACGTAAAGATTGGAAAAAAGCTGTTGTTACTTTGCCTGCCGGCAAGACAATCGCTCTTCACGAAGGAGTATAAATTGATATATGGGTATTAGAAAAGCAAAACCAACAAGTCCAGGCATGCGCTCTGCCAGCTTCCAAGATTTCTCGGATATTACTTCGGTTACTCCTGAGAAACGCTTGTTAGTAATCAGAAAGAAGCACAGTGGCCGAAATTCCAGCGGAAAGATCACTATTCGTCACCAAGGCGGTGGTGTTAAGCGCTATATTCGTTTGATTGATTTCAAACGTGATAAATTTGATATTCCAGGAATTGTTAAAACCATTGAATATGATCCAAGCCGCGGACCACGTATCGCCTTAGTCTTTTATAAAGACGGTGAAAAGCGTTATGTTATTGTTCCGGCCGGTCTCGAAGTTGGTGCAACTATTATCAGTTCGAAAAAAGCGGTTGAACCAAAAGTTGGTAATGCTATGCCATTGGAATTTATTCCTGCCGGTTTACCAGTTCACAATGTTGAAATTGATCCGGGTCAGGGCGGCAAATTAGCTCGCGGCGCCGGTAACTCAGTATTTGTCATGTCAGTTGAAAAGAAGTTTGCACAGGTAAAAATGCCATCCGGAGAAATCCGTTTGATTAAGAAGGATTGCATGTGCACAATCGGTCAGGTTGGTAACATCGACAAGCGTCACGTTACAATCGGAAAAGCTGGTCGTAGCCGTCACCTTGGTATTCGTCCAACTGTTCGTGGTACCGCTATGAACCCAGTAGATCACCCACACGGTGGTGGTGAAGGAAATCAGCCAATTGGTTTGAAGCATCCAAAGACTAAGTGGGGTAAGAATGCCTATGGTGTTAAGACTCGACGCGGTCGCAAAACTTCAAATAAATTAATTATTTCACGCCGTAACGGCAAGAAACTTTAATCGTATGTCACGAAGTCTCAAAAAAGGTCCGTACGTAAACGAACGACTACAGAAAAAAATTGTTAATATGAAGCCCGGCGATAAAACTCCGATTAAGGTTTGGGATCGCTCTGCTTCAATTACTCCAGAAATGGTTGGCTTTACAATCGGTGTCCACAATGGACGCGTTCACACTCCGGTTTTAGTTACTGAAAATATGGTTGGACATAAGTTAGGAGAATTTTCACCGACTCGTAAGTTTGTTGCTCACGGTGGTAAAATGGCTAAAGAACAATCTAAAGGAAAATAAACATTGAATATGGAAGTCAAAGCACAGGGAAAATTTATTAGAATGTCACCGCGCAAGGTTCGCCTTGTTGCCAATCTTGTTCGTGGCAAGAAATTATCGGCTGCGTTAGGACAATTAAAGTTTGTTGGCAAAGAAGCAGCAAACCCAGTATTAAAAGTTATTGAATCAGCGGCTGCTAATGCTCGTCATAATTTTGAACTTTCTGATGATAACTTGTTTATTAAAGAAATCCGTATTGACGGTGGGCCAACATTAAGCCGTTGGTTGCCTCGCGCTCAAGGACGAGCTACTCCAATTAACAAGCGAACAAGTCACATTAACGTTACCTTGGCTGAAATTACTGATTCCGGCGCTCGTGTCGGACGCAAAGTTAAAGTTGAAGCTCCGATGAAACTCGGTTCTGCTCCGGCTAAAGAAGAAGGCGTTAAGGTTGATGAAAAGGTACTCAGCAAGCCAAAGGATAATATGGAAGAAAAGGATAAGAAGATTATTGATACACGCCGTGAAGGCCACAATAAAGGTTTTACTTCAAAATTTTTCAATCGCAAAAGCGGTTAATCTACACCTATGGGACAGAAAGTTAATCCAAAAGTAATGCGTGTCGGTATCACTCGAACCTGGACTTCGAAGTGGTTCGCTCGTGGCGCTAATTATATTGATCAGGTCAAGCAAGACTTAGGGGTCAGCCGTTTCTTATTGAAGCAATTCAAAGAAGCTGGTGTTGATCGTGTTGAAATTGAACGCCCATCAGGCAAGAAGATTGTTGTAAATTTGTTTACCGCAAAGCCAGGTCTCGTTATTGGACGCGGCGGAGCCGGTATTGAAGATTTGAAAAAGAAATTACACACTAAATTCTTAAAGAGTTTCCGCCCGGGTGAAATTAACATTAATATTACTGAAGTTGATCGACCGAACTTAAGTGCTCAGATTCTAGTACAACAGATGACTATTGATATTGAAAAGCGTTTACCTTTCAAGCGCGTTATGAAGCAGGCGATTGCCCGCGCGGAACGCTCTGGAGCACTGGGTGTTAAGGTAATGGTCGCTGGACGATTGAACGGCGCTGAAATTGCCCGACGTGAAATGTTGGTTTCCGGAAAACTTCCTTTGCAAACTTTACGTGCCGATATTGATTACGGACGCGGCGCTGCCCATACTACCTACGGTTTGATTGGTATTAAAGCGTGGGTCTACCGCGGTGAAGTTTTTGAACGCCCGGAAGAAGCCGGTGCAGTTGTTAAAGAACGTGGCGGAAAACGCCGTTAATTTAGAATTATGTTAGCTCCAAAAAAGACAAAATTCAGAAAAGGACATAAGCTCAATCGCGGCGGTAAAGCTACGCGTCGTATTACGCTGGCCTTTGGCAGCTATGGGCTTAAGAGTATTGAAGGATGCTGGGTAACAGCCCGTCAGATTGAAGCAGCCCGTCGAGTTATTACTCGTTTCGTACAGCGTAATGGAAAACTTTGGATTAGAATTTTCCCGGATAAACCGGTTACTGCTAAAGGTGGCGAAATGCCGATGGGAAAAGGAAAAGGTCCGGTTGATCATTATGTGGCGATTGTTAAGCCAGGTATGATGCTTTTCGAAATCGAAGGTGTTACTGAAATACAGGCTCGCGAAGCAATGACTTTGGCTGGGCATAAATTACCGGTGAAATGCCGATTTGTTGTCAAATAATAACAATATGGAATTTAAGGAATTAGAAACAAAGAGTGTTAAGGAATTGCACAGCCAGTTAGCTGAAGCTCGTGAAAAGCTGCGCCAACTCCGTTTCAAAGACGCTAATAAGCAGTTGAATGACGTGCGCTCTGTTCGCCGTGAACGTCAGTTAATTGCTCGTCTTATGACTTTGATTAATAAGAACAAGAAATAGTATGTTAGCCAAGAAAACATTCAGCGGCGTTGTCGCTTCAGATAAGATGGATAAGACAATTGTTGTCGTCGTTGAAATAACTAAAATTCATCCAAAATACAAAAAACGCTTTCTTTCAACAAGTCGTTATAAGGTTCACGATGAAAAGAACCAGTATAAAGAAGGGGATAAGGTTAGTTTTGTTGAATGCCGCCCACTTAGTAAAGAAAAGCGTTGGAGAGTTTTGTATAACTAGTCTACAGATATGATACAAGTACAAACAATGTTAAAAGTAGCCGATAACACAGGCGCCAAGCGCGTTCAGTGTATTCGTGTGCTTGGCGGTTACCGAAAGCGTTATGCGCATATCGGTGAACGTATTATTGTTACAGTAAAACAAGCAGTTCCACACGCCATGGTAAAGAAAAGCGATGTGCTTTTGGCTGTAGTTGTCCGCGTAAGAAAGGAAACACGCCGTGCTGATGGAAGTTATATTCGCTTTGATGATAACGCTTGTGTCATTATTGAAAAGAAAAATGGTGAACCCCGCGGAACTCGTATCTTTGGTCCGATCCCACGCGAAGTTCGAAAAGCCGGTTATGTTAAGATTGCCTCTTTGGCACCGGAAGTTCTCTAATTTATTATATGAATATCAAACGAAACGACAACGTCATAGTGCTTGCAGGTAAAGATAAAGGTAAGACCGGAAAGGTTTTGCAGGTCTTTGTCGAACGCAATCGCGCCAGCGTTGAAGGTATTAACTTGATGATTAAGCATTTGCGCCCACGAAAGTCCGGAGAGAAAGGACAGCGCGTTGAATTTCCATCACCGATTACGATGTCGAATTTAATGTTGGTCTGCCCAAAATGTGGAAAACCGACTCGTCCAAGCAAAAAGCATATTGAAGGCGATGCTAACCGCAAAGGCACAAAGGTCCGCGTTTGTAAGAAGTGCCAAACAAATATAGATTAAGTATATGAAATTACAAGAAGCCTACAATAAGAAAATAAAAAAAGCTTTGCAAGAAAAGTTTGGTTACAGCAACGCTTTGGCTATTCCGAAGATCGTTAAGATTTCGCTTAACGTTGGTGTCGGACGCTTTACTAAAGATAAAACCTACGTTGACGGTGTTGTCAGTACTTTGACTCGCATTACCGGTCAAAAGCCAGTTTTAACCAAATCAAGAAAATCAATTTCGGCATTTAAAGTACGTGAAGGTCAGATTGTCGGCGTTATGGCAACATTGCGCGGGACTCGTATGTATGACTTCTTAGAAAAATTGATTAATGTAACATATCCGCGCGTTCGCGACTTTCGCGGTGTTGATGAAAAGATTATTGACCGTACCGGTAACCTTTCCTATGGTTTCCGCGAGCACTTGTCATTTCCGGAAGTAAAGGCTGATGAGGTTGATAATGTCCATGGATTAGAAATTACCATTTCCACAACGGCTAAAACAAGGGCCGAAGGTTTGGAATTATTTAAATTGATCGGTTTTCCGTTTAAAAAAGCTCAATAACTATATGGCACGAAAAGCATTGATTGTAAAAGCAAAGCGCACCCCGAAGTTTTCAAGTCGAAAAGTTCGTCGTTGCTGGCGCTGCGGCCGTAACCACGGCTATATGCGTGATTTCGGTTTGTGCCGTATTTGTTTTAGAGAGCTGGCTAATAACACCGATTTGCCCGGCATTAAAAAGTCGAGCTGGTAAGCTTGATATAGAAATATTATGATAGACCCAATTGCAGACATGCTTACTCGAGTTAGAAACGCCGCCGCTGTTAGAAAAGCGGAAGTGGTTCTGCCGATGAGTAAGATCAAATTCAATATTGCTAAATTGTTAGAAGAAAATGGCTGGATTCTTAAAGCTGAAGTTCTTCCGGCTCTTGGCAAAGAAAAAGGATCAGCCTTTGACGAGCTGCGCTTAGTATTGAAATACAAAGAAGATGGAACTCCGAAAATCGCTTCAGTAAAACGTATTAGTAAATCAAGCCGCCGCGTCTATGTTGGTAAAGATGAATTGCCTCGCGTATTGAATGGATTTGGTATTGCTCTTATTTCTACATCACAAGGACTTTTGACTAATAAAGAAGCTCGCAAGCGTAATCTCGGTGGAGAGCTTATTTGTGAAATTTATTAAACCGATATGTCACGTTTAGGAAAATTACCAATCAACTTACCGACCGGAACCTCAGCAACTTTAGCTGATGGCATCTTAACGGTGCGTGGACCAAAGGGCGAATTAAAACAAGCGATTCATGCTTCTGTTATGATTGAAGTAGTTGAAAATGGAATCAAGGTATCAGTTACTAATCCGGACAACAAGAAGGAACGAGCCTTTTGGGGTTTGTTTGTCAGTCTTGTTAAGAATATGGTTATTGGCGTTACTGATGGATATGAAAAGAAATTGGAATTACAAGGTGTTGGTTATAAGGTTGCTGGCGGAGCCAATGCCTTAACTTTGAACCTTGGTTTTTCTCACCCAATTAATTTCCCGCTTCCAAAAGCTGT
The DNA here is from genome assembly GCA_964350015.1 of uncultured Gammaproteobacteria bacterium. Classification (GTDB taxonomy): domain Bacteria; phylum Patescibacteriota; class Patescibacteriia; order Patescibacteriales; family Patescibacteriaceae; genus Patescibacterium. Next base: position 8,271 of record CAYGIU010000006.1, on the reverse strand, counting down.
CGTAGCAACTGTAGAAGGAAATATTATTACCTTAAAAAGTATTGATAAGCAGTTAGTAGGAGAAATGGCCGCCCAGATTCGACAATTGAAAAAACCAGAACCATATAAAGGAAAGGGTATTCGCTATGTTGGCGAACAGGTCCGCCGTAAAGCCGGTAAAACTGCCGCTAAGGGCGCTTAATTTTACACGAATATGAATCCACAAAAAGCTAAGAAGTCATTACTTGCTCGACGCGCCGCTCGCGTTAGAGTTAAGATTTCCGGAACTGCCGCTCGTCCGCGTTTGAATGTTTTTCGTTCAAACACTGGTTTATACTTGCAATTGATTGATGATGTAAAAGGAGTAACCTTAGTGAGCGCTCATACTAAAGAATTGAAAGAAAAGAAAATTAAGAAATCAGAAGCGGCTATGGAATTAGGAAAATTGATTGCTAAGCGTGCTGTTGAAAAGAATATCAAACAAGTTGTTTTTGATCGCGGTGGCAATTTATACACAGGACGAGTTAAAGCGGCTGCCGAAGGTGCTCGTGAAGGCGGATTAGAATTTTAAATTCCTATTATGACTGAAGAAATTAAAAAAACAGCAACAGGAGATCGCAATAACCGCGGACGACGTCCGACCGGTAAAGGTGGACGACGCCCATCACGCTCTGAAGAACGCGTGCCGGATGAGTTTGAACAAAAGATTATCGACATTGCGCGTGTTACTCGTGTTATGGCCGGTGGTAAGCGTATGCGTTTTCGCGCTTGCGTTGCTATTGGTAACAAAAAAGGTAAAGTTGGAATTGGTCTAGCTAAAGGCGCTGACGTAACTTTGGCTGTTGCCAAAGCCGTTAATCAAGCCAAGAAAGACTTGGTAACTGTACCAATTGTTAAACAGACTATTCCTCACGCCATTGATCAGAAGTTCGGCGCCGCCCGAGTTTTCCTTAAGCCAGCGGCTTTAGGTCGCGGTATTATTGCCGGCGGTATTGTCCGTACTATTTTTGAATTAAGCGGAGTTAACAACGTTTCCAGTAAAGTACTCGGAACCAACAATAAGGTTAACAATGCAAAATGTGTTATGATTGCCTTGCGCAACCTACGCACCAAATAATAAACGTTTATGACTTTTTCATTATCAACAATCAAGTCTCCAGTCATGAAGAATCGCAAACGCGTTGGTCGCGGAAATGCGTCGGGTCATGGTACCTATTCAACTCGTGGACTTAAAGGACAGAAATCTCGTTCTGGTGTTTCTGGTTTAAAGCGTCTCGGTATGAGAAAGCAGATTTTAGCTGTACCGAAAAAACGTGGTTTCCGTTCATTCAAGCCGCAAGCTCAAGCTGTTGATTTTGATGCTATAAACAAGACTTTTAAAGATGGTGCGGTGATTACTGTAAAAAGTTTGATCAACGCCGGATTAGTTAAATCCGCCCCGGTTAAAGTATTGTCACGCGGAACTTTTAAACTTAAGAATGTTCAATTCAAGGGTATGAACGCGAGTAAGACTGCGCTTGAAATAATTAAAACTTTAGGCGGAACTGTTTCCGCTAAATAACCTTCATCTATATGGAGCGTCTGGCAGCGATTTGGAAATCTAGAGAACTGCGTAACAGCATTATTTTTGTGCTTGTTATGCTTGTTATTTTTCGCTTAGCTGCTCATATTCCGGTACCGGGCGTTGATCCGGCTGCCTTACAGTCATTGTTTGCTTCAAACCAAATTTTTGGATTGTTAAATATTTTCTCCGGTGGCGGTATGGAAAATTTTTCTATCGTCATGATGGGAGTTGGTCCATACATTACTGCATCCATTATTTTCCAAGTATTAGGAATGATTATTCCTAAGATTGAAGAAATGAACAAAGAGGAAGCTGGTCGTCAGAAAATTAACATGTGGACTCGTTGGGCAACTGTGCCGTTGGCATTTTTGCAAGCCTACGCCATGATTAATCTTTTGCGTAGCTCAAACGCTAATATTATTAAAAGCTTAACGACTTTTGATCATGTTGCCATGCTTATCACCATCACAGCCGGTACGATGTTCTTGATGTGGATTGGTGAATTAATTAGCGAAAAGAAAATCGGAAACGGAATTTCACTTTTGATTTTTGCTGGTATTATCGCTTCATTACCAAGCACTTTGAATCAAGTTTTCGTAAACTACGATCCGTCAATGCTCTTTACGATTATCGGATTTGTAGTCATCGCTATTATTACAGTTATCGGAGTAGTTATTATTAACGAAGGTCAGCGCAATATTCCAGTGCAGTATGCCCGTCAGGTGCGTGGTCAACGCGCTTTTGGCGGTTCAACAACACACTTACCATTGCGTGTTAACATGGCTGGAGTTATTCCGATTATCTTTGCAATTTCCGTTATTCTCTTTCCGCCGACAATCGCTCAATTTTTTATAAATGCAAAGAGTGCGACCTTGGCGTTGTTTGCTAAGAAAGTAATCACCTTGTTCCAGGATCAGTTAATTTACGGAATTGTCTACTTTGTCTTAGTATTTGTCTTTACCTATTTTTATACAGAAATTGTTTTTCATCCGACTCAGATTGCGGAAAACTTACAAAAGCAAGGCGGCTTTATTCCGGGTATTCGACCAGGATTGCACACCAGCCAATATTTGTCATACACAACGAGACGTATTATATTTGTCGGCGCTTTATTCTTAGCAACCATCGCCATTTTGCCGTTGCTGATGCAATACTTTACCGGAGTTCAATCACTCGCCATTGGCGGTACGAGTCTCTTGATCGTCGTATCGGTTGTTATTGAAACAGTTAAACAGATAGAATCGCAGCTGACAATGAGAGAATACAATATTGATTAATGTATCCCTTCCTAACCCCTCTTCCTTTTCTGGGAAGAGGGGTTTTTGTTAGAAAAATATGGTATAATTATTATATATGGCACGAACAATATTAGTCTTTTTCGGTCCTCCGGGATCGGGTAAAGGCACACAATCAGACATGCTTTCAGAAGCCCTAGGTTTACCGGCTATTTCAACTGGTGAATTGCTTCGTCGTGAACAAAAGACCGGAAGCGTCTTAGGCCAACATGTTAAGACCTTAATGTCTCAAGGTAAGATGTTGGGCGTTACCTTAATGGATCATATTTTACGTCATCGTATTGCCAAGTCGGATGCTAAACGAGGCTTTTTGCTAGACGGTTATCCGCGTAAGATTGAACAGTTGCGTCATCTTCTCGCTCTGACAAAGACTGTCGATAGATTATATTTTGTAGTAATAGATGTTTCTGATAAAGAAGTATTACGCCGTTTGTCGGGCCGTCGAGTGTGCGAATGCGGCGCCTCCTATCATTTGATTTATAATAAACCACGTCGCGCTAATAAGTGTGACCTCTGCGGACAAACATTAATAACTCGAGCGGATGATACACCTAAGATTATTAAACAACGTTTAAAGTATTATCACGCACTTACTCGACCGATGTTGGAAAAAGCTTCGGGCCGTGGTTCGATTATTGAAGTTAATGGTGAACAAGCGATTGATAAAATTCAAAAAGAATTAAAAGCAAAATTGAAAGAATACGGAGTAATTAAAAAACGAAAATGACACGCTTAATTAAGACGGCAGAAGAAATTGCTAAAATTAAAGAAGGAGGATTGAAGCTCGGCCGCATTTTATCCGAGCTTGCTTTAATGGTGAAGCCCGGTCTTGAAACAAAAAAACTTGAAGAGTATGCACTTGGTCAAATTGAAAAGTTTGGCGGACGTCCGTCTTTTAAACATTTCAAGCCGTCTCCGCAATCAAAGCCATTTCCGACAGCCTTATGCATTTCTATTAATAATGAAATTGTTCATGGCCCGGCACTGCCTTCTCGCAAATTAGAAGAAGGGGACATTGTCAGTATTGATATTGGCATGGAATATCCGGCAAAAAAAGGTTATTTTACTGATACTGCTATTACTGTGGCCGTTGGTTCAATAGCAGCGCGAACTCAGGAGTTGCTGCAGGCGACACAAGAGGCTCTGCACGCAGGTATTGAAGCAGTTAAGCCGGGGAATACCCTAGATGATATTGGACGCGCTGTTGAGGCGATTGGCAAAAAACATAAATTAGGAATTATTAAAGATTTAGTTGGACATGGCGTTGGATTAGAAGTGCATGAGGAACCCCAAGTTCCGAACTATCATATTGTCGGCAATGAATTTCCAAACATTCAATTAAAACCAGGAATGGTAATCGCGATCGAACCGATGTTCACGCTTGGCGATTGGCGTATTGAAGTTGCGCCCGATGATTTTACTTTTATTACAACGGACGGCAGTTTAAGCGCTCACTTTGAGCACACGATTGCCGTGACGCATGACGGTTATGACATCCTTACCAAACGCTAAGGAAGAACAGATTTTAGGTATTGACTGGGGTAATGCCCGGATTGGTTTAGCGTTGGGGAACGCCGCGGCTAAGATTGCTTCGCCATTAAAAACTGTTAATACAATTGATGAAATTAAGGAGGTAATTACGCAAGAGAAAATAGAGAAACTTGTTATTGGCGAACCGGTTAATTCGCAAGCCGGGGGATTGGATCCGGAGTTTTCTACATTTTTGCGTAAGATTGCCGATGAAACTAAATTACCAATTTCCCTCGTTGATGAACGTTTTTCAAGTCAGGCAGCAGACACCTTAGATCCTAATGCTCGTAAGGAAGGAAATAGAGATTCTATTGCTGCAATGGTGATTTTACAGGGCTATTTTGATGGCCTTAAATAGGTTATACTATATACATGCCGCAAACTCTATCCACACCGGCTATTTCTTTACGTTGCCGGCCATGGCGCGAGCAAGATTTGCTTGTTGACGCCTATACTTTTGAACAAGGCAAAGTGAGTTTATTGGTACGCGGGGGATTGCGTTTAAGCTCAAAGTTAGCCGCTCATTTAGAGCCTTTTACATTACTTGAACTAATGGTTATCACCGGACGTGGTTTTCCGACAGCCGCTTCGGCTAGTAGCCGAAATTGTTATCCGCTCTTAAAAGGCGATTATGATAAGATCGCGGCAGCCGGTTGGGCGATTGGACGCTTTAATAAATTAGTTCAAGAAGGGGTGCGCGATGATACTTTATTTCATTTACTAACGGATTTTTTTGCGTTATTGAATGAAGCAAAAGCGGAAAGCGCTTGGTATCAGTGGTTGGCTAAAATGTTTTTGGTTTTTGCTTTACAGCAATTAGGTCATGGACTTCCTTTTGAAGAAAAGAAAAATACTTTTAATTCCCTATACGAAGCGGCGAGCGCTAAGCTCACGCGCAAAGAATTTGAAACAATGAATAAACGGCTGGATCTTTGGTTACCGGCCGCCTTAGAAAATGCAGTATGATGAGAACACATAACTGCGGCGAACTTCGCCGCGAAGAAGTAGGACAAGATGTAACGCTCACCGGTTGGGTGCATATTCGTCGTGATTTGGGCGGAGTTATTTTTGTTGACTTGCGCGATCGTTACGGTATAACGCAACTTGTTTTTAATCCTGATTTTTTTCCGGGCGCCGCTCAATTAGCTGTCAGTCTTCGACATGAATTTGTTATCGAAGTGAAGGGTCAGGTAAAAGCTCGTCCCGAAGAAATGATTAACAAAGATTTGGCAACAGGTGAAATAGAAATATTGGTGAGTGATTTAAAAATACTGAGCCGCTGCGAAGTTTTACCATTTGAAATAAATAATGAAGAAGCAGCGTCATTGACTAACGAGGCTCTACGTTTGGAATACCGCTTTCTTGATTTGCGCCGTGCCAAGTTACAAAAAATGCTTAAAACCAAGGATGATTTTTTTACGTATTTGCGAGAATATTTTCATGAACATAATTTTGTTGAAGTTCAAACGCCAATTTTAGCAAATTCTTCACCGGAAGGCGCCCGAGACTTTTTAATTCCATCGCGCATCTATCCGGGAAAATTTTACGCATTACCGCAAGCTCCGCAACAGTTTAAGCAATTACTAATGGTTGGTGGCGTCGATCGCTATTTTCAAGTAGCTCCATGCTTCCGCGATGAAGACACGCGTCTCGATCGTCATTACGGAGAGTTTTATCAACTTGACATGGAAATGAGTTTTGCTGGGCAAGATGATGTTTTTGAAATCATGGAACCATTAATGAAAGAAGTGACTAAACGTTTTAGTTCTAAAGAATTAGTGGCACTGGGCGCTAACGGCCATTTTCAGCAAATTCCGTGGCGACAAGCTTTGGAAAAATATGGATCTGATAAACCTGACTTGCGTTATGATTTAGAAATAAAAAATATTTCCGAAATTTGTAAGAATTCCGGCTTTGAAGCGTTTGATACTGCCGTTAGTAGCGGCGGAGTTGTTTTGGCCTTAGTTTTGGACAACGCTAGTTTGTTTAGCAGAAAAGTACTTGATGAACTAAAAGAAAAGATAACACGCAAAAAAACTTCTAGTTTTGCATCCTTAAGCGTTGAGGCTGACGCTAGTGTAAAAAGTTCTCTTTCAAAATTTTTAAGTCCAGAATTTTTATCTAAGATTGCCGCAACTGTGAATGCAAAACCCGGTGAATTGGTACTGATGCTTAGCGGCGAATGGCGCGAGGCCTGCGAAGCTATGGGCATTATCAGGGTTGATTGCGCTAAGCGTTTAGAATTGCTTGATCCGGGTAAGGCTGCCTATTGTTGGATTACTGATTTTCCAATGTATGAATATTCTGAATTAAAACCGGGGACGATTGATTTCGGACATAATCCTTTTTCAATGCCGCAAGGCGGAATGGAAGCGGTTAATGCAAAGCATCCCTTGGAAATTCTCGCTTATCAGTATGATTTAGTCTTAAACGGTTTTGAAGTTTCGAGTGGTGCCGTTAGAAATCATGAACCTGAATTATTATATAAAGTGTTTGAGCTTGCCGGATATGAAAAGGAAGAAGTTGATCGACGCTTTGGAGCGATGATTAAAGCATTCAAATTCGGCGCTCCGCCGCACGCCGGTAATGCTCCGGGCGTTGACCGTATCTTAATGGTCTTGAATGAATGGGATTCGATCCGCGATATGTACGCCTTCCCGAAAGACGGACAAGGAAGAGACTTGCTGATGGGTAGTCCGTCGGAGGTCGATGATGAACAATTAAAAGATTTACATATTAAATCAACAAAAAAATAATTATATGATTTTAAAAAACAATAATGCAAAATTTGCATTTCTGTACATGTTCTCTCTTGTGGCGCTTCTGTTCGCGGCGCTCGGCACCGGACAAGTTCTTTTTCAGGCGATAAATAAATTTATCACCGATTTTATTAACCCGGCAATGAACTCGTTTAATTCGGGTTCATTAAAGTTCGCAATTTCAGCGTTAATTATTTCTATTCCTTTGTACTATATAACTATGTACTTTTTGGAAAAGAATTTACAAGAAGGACATCTCGATAAAGATTCGGGAATTCGCCGTTGGTTAATTTATTTCATTTTGTTTGTGACTTCTGTTGTGATGATTATTTGGTTAATGATGACTATCGGTTCATTTCTTGATGGAGAGCTAACGACAAAGTTCATGCTTAAAGCCTTAACGGCCATTGTCATTGCTGGTATTATTTTCAGTTATTATCTATATGACATTCGTCGTGACAAAGTTAAGGGACAGGATTTAGTAGTACGAATTTATTTTTTTGCCACTCTGGCTATTACCGTAGGTAGTTTAGTATTTAGCTTTTTCTTTGTAGAAAGCCCTCGCGAAGCCCGTGCTCGAATCCATGATATGACGATTGTCAGCCAATTTTCGGAAATTGATAGCGCTATAAATGCGTATTTTACTAAAACAAAGAAAGTTCCGGATAATCTAGCTCAGACGGTTCAAGAAACACCGTACCTCGTTTTATCTAACTTTAAAGATCCTTTAACAGGTAAGGAATACGAATATAAAAAGACAAGTGACACAAGTTATGAATTATGTGCTGACTTTATGACTGACAACCGTGATCCAAAAAATCAGGACGGTGGCTATGCGTATTCTGATCGTTGGCCACATACCGTTGGTTACCAATGCTTAAAACAAAACGCTTTGGATTATAATCAGGTAGATAACGGCTTAAAGCCAATGCCGGCTCGATAAATATGGAACAGAATTCAGAGGCTATTAAGAAGGAATATCTAGCATACTTAGGTATTCCCACAATCGAAGAAGCGGCAAAATTTCTCAAAGTGGTTAAAAGGACTTACTTTTTTTCTTGCATCTCTATTCCGGTAGCATTAATTCTTTGGAGTATTAATCAATTCTGGGGTTACTTATATATTGCGTTAGCATATATAATAA
>CAYGIU010000005.1:0-18212 GCA_964350015.1 uncultured Gammaproteobacteria bacterium | reverse complement strand
GTTTATAATATTTTATGTTCTCTCTTTATTCTGCTTTATCACTGTTTCAATAAACTCTTGCTTATCCCATTCACGAGCTTCTTTTTCTCCCCTTTCTCTCACAAAAAGTTTATCGGAGCTCATTTCTTTATCGCCGATAACGAGCATGTATGGAACTTTTTCATTGGAGGCTTTGCGAATCTTATTGCCAACGCTTTCATTATTCAAATCTATTTCAATACGAATTCCTTGCGCTTTCATTTCTTCACCTAAGGCAACGCAGAAATCCTTATGCGGATCAGCGACTGATAATAGCTTAACTTGAACCGGCGCTAACCACGCTGGGAAATTTCCGGCGTAATGTTCGATTAAAACAGCTAAATAGCGTTCAATTGAACCCATGATGGCCGCGTGAATCATAACAACAAATTCTTCCTTGCCTTCGCTCGTAACATAATTTAAATCAAAACGTTGCGGCAAATTCATGTCTAATTGAATTGTCGACAACTGCAATTCTCGTCCCAAGGAATCTTTGGACATAAAATCAATCTTTGGTCCGTAAAAAGCAGCTTCACCGATTCCAATAACCGGTTCAAAGCCTTTTTCTTTTACTAATTCAGTTAATTCCGCTTCAGCCTTTGCCCAGAGCGCCGGTTCGCCTAAATATTTTTCCGGCTGTTTAGGATCATGAAACGATAAGCGAACAGTCTGTTTAAATCCGGCAGCGCTGTAAAATGAATCAATGATATTCCAAATTTTTAACATTTCTTCCTTAACCTGATCCGGACGGCAAAAGACATGCGCATCGTCTTGCGTAATGCTGCGGACGCGTGAAAGTCCGGCTAATTCTCCGCTTTGTTCATCGCGATAGACCATGGTCGTATTTGCATAACGCTGTGGCAATTCACGATAACTCCATTTCCGACGTTTAAAAATCTGTGTATGATGCGGACAATTCATCGGCTTCATAACAAAGGTATGATCTTCACGAGTTTTAATAATAAACAATTCATCTTTAAACTTTTCCCAATGTCCGGAAGTTTCATACAATTCTTTTCGGGTGATATGCGGAATTTCAACTTGTTCATAACCCTGCGCTCGGCGCAATTCCCAGACAAAGGAATCAAGTAATTGGCGCATAACCATTCCCTTCGGTGTCCACAGTGGTAAACCACCGCCGACTAATTCAGAAAAGGTAAATAGATCTAATTGCGCACCTAATTTACGATGATCGCGTTTTTCCGCTTCAGAAAGCATTGTAACGTAATCAGCTAGTTCTTGTTTTGTATCAAAAGCTAAGCCGTAAATACGAGTTAGCATCTTATTCTTTTCATCGCCTCGCCAATAAGCGCCGGCAAGTTTATGTAATTTAAAACTTTGGGTATCGATCTCCTTGGTCGCCTCAACGTGTCCACCGCGGCACAAGTCTTTAAATTTTCCAATTGTGTAAAAAGTAACCATTGTTTCGCCTTGCTTGGCCAAGTCTTCGATAAGCTCAGTCTTATACGGCTGATTATTTTTACTGGCCCAGGCAAGTGCTTCGTCAATCGACGCTTCTTCTCGCGTAAAACTCATGTTAGCTTTCACCAACTCTTTCATGCGCTTTTCAATTTTCTCAAAATCCTCTTCGCTAATCTTTGTATCATTGAAATCGATATCATAATACCAACCGTTATCAATATCCGGTCCAATGGCAAACTGAGCTTGCGGATAGATTTCAGCAACCGCATGAGCCATTATGTGCGCCAAGGAGTGGCGTTTGTTAGAAAGTAATTCAGTCATACCTTGAAATCTAGACGGATATTAGGAAAAAGTCAATTATTTAACGTTTACAGTAATACGATCGACGAGCTGTGGAGCGATTTCAAAGAAAGAAGGTTTGAATTTCAACTCATAACTCTCAATGGTTCCAAGGCTATCAAGATAGCTTTCAACTTGAGAACGAGTTAGACCGACAAGTTTTTGACGATCAACAATATCGCTAGCGGTTGTTGTTGCCGCTTGCGCCGCGACATTTAATTTCAATTCCGCAATATTCTGATTAATATCAGCCGAGACAAGTTCGAACGAAGATGAAGCTTGCGTGTTTTCAACAATTTCTTGTTTGCCCTCCACCGCAGAATCCAAAGCCGTCTGATCCAATTGCCCGATTGAAGCTTTCTTAAAAGCAACGACGACAACCTTACCCGACATTTTCATATTGAAGTTTTCTTTCTCATCACCAGCCTTAGCATCAAAAGAAAAAGTAATTGATTCATCATTAAGCTTATACATTTTTTCATCATAGGCACTGTAAACATCTTGGATGTCAGTACTTGATTCTGCAAGTAAAGCCTTCTTGCCTTCACTAATCGCTTGGTCTAAATCAGTTTGAGTGATAGCGTATTTCTTTGTTTCTTTATAGCTTACTTCGCCAACTTTAGCTTCAGCATAAATCTTATCCTGTAATCCAGCCCACAAACCAGGAATTGTTAAACGAGAATCTGACAAGGTAAAGGTTGGATCAGCGGTTTCACCGTACACCTGCGCTTCTACTGATCCACCAGCCGGAACAACAACTGCATTGGTCAGTCGTAATAACTGATTAGTAGAACTTAATAAACGAGTCGTTGCAATTAAAGGTTGGTCTTTTGAATATTTATTAACAATCGTAACCGTACCGCTCACTTGAGCACCTGTTACACTTTCCGAAGTCGCTTTGTAGCTTCCATTATATTCAATGTCCATTTCTCTAACTATTCCCAAAACGCTGCCCGATGGTAGTTCATAAGTTTCCGGTCTATCATACACAGTAAAGTTTGCCGCAGCGGCAATTGGCGTGACACGCGGTGTAAGATTAATATCAAGACGCACCATTGCAAAATAACTAACAACTGCCAAGGTTAAGATTGCAAAAATAATAAAAGTAACAGCAATTTTTTTATACAAACGTAATGGCGAGCGCTCAGCGCTGTCATATGATGGTGCCGCATGAATAATTGGGGCGGCTGTAATTTTTACTTCCTCAGAACTTAAATCAAGAATGTGACCCGTTTGTGAGTTGCGGCGTCTTTTCACAGCAATCGGTCCATCAGCGGAAACACGACGCGAACGGCGAACAGGAACTTTTTTATCTTTTATTTCTTTTTTTTCTCGGGGCATAAGTTTAAAATTGTACACGTATATTGTACAATCGTTCGCTTGTTTGGGCAAGCATTATGAAACTATGTGTACGACTGGACCAAGTTGAACTTTAAGCGCTTCGAGCAATTGAGGATTTTTTTCAACTTTATAATCCGCTTCAACGATCTTTTCCCCGATCTTTAGGAATACTTTATTTGTTCCGGGATATTGACCAAGGATAAGTTTTAAAGTTTCTAGGGTAGAAGAAAGATTAGTTAGCTCACGTATTACTAATTTTAAAGATGAAGTAGCCGGCTTTGATGACGGACTCGCCGAACGGTATGCGGCCGGACGCATTTCTATTGTTTTAAATTGCCGGGCGACAATCGTCGCGTTTTCCGGCGTTAATTCAACGACCTTATTAGCCAATAATTTAAATTCATTATCTTTGTCAGATAAAGTACCCTGACAAATTACCATTTTCCCCTCTTGCCATATCAACGTTGTTTCTACTAATAATTTCGGGAAGACAATAATTTCCAAAACACTGCCGCCATCTTCAAGTTTTACAAAAAGCATTGTTTCATTTCGTCGTGTCAAAATCTTTTTTACAGTTGTAATAACGCCGCCGACCGTTACGTCTTTACCCATTCCCTCTTTGTTCAAATTAATAATTGGGGTTACTGATCCGCTCAAAATCGGACGCAAAGAGACGAAAGGATGTTCGGTAATATATAAACCAAGTAATTCTTTTTCCCAACGCAATTTTTCTTCTCGTGTTGCTTGCGGTGCACTAATTAATCTTATTTGCGGCGCCGAAGTATCATTAGCCGCTAAACCGGAAAACAAACTAACCTGATGATTATTACGACGCTGACTGGCTTCTTTATGATAGGCAAGCATCATATCAAGATTAGCTAAGAGCTGACCTCGTTCGCCAAGACTATCAAAAGCTCCACCCTTAATAAGACTTTCTAATGATTTACGGTTTAAGTCCTTATCATCAATTCTCTCAAGGAAATTCACAATGCCCTGATATTCACTGTTAGCCTTTCGTTCTTTAATAATAATTTCCGAAATATGTTCGCCGACGTTCTTAATGGCTTTTAATCCAAAACGAATTGTTTTATCGTCTACAACCGTAAAGTTATCAAAGGACTGATTGATATCTGGCTGTTGAATCGCAATGCCCATATGTCGGCACTCTTCAATTTCAATGGCGATACGATCAGTATCTTGCTGATCTGATGTTAAAAGCGCAGCCATAAATTCTGCGGGGAAATTCGCTTTAAGATACGCAGTTTGATAACCGATCATCGCGTAGCAAGCTGCGTGAGAACGGTTGAAACCATATCCAGCAAACGGTTCAATAAACGAGAAAATTTCCGCCGCTAATTTTGAAGGCAGACCATTCTTAACACAACCCTCGATAAACTTTACCTTTTGTTCGCCGAGTAATTTAGCGATTTTTTTACCGACAGCTTTACGTAAAACATCGGCTTCAGCCATCGTAAATCCGGCAAGAGCTCGAGCAATTTCCATAACCTGTTCCTGATACACGGCGACGCCGTAGGTAAGATTCAAAATCGGTTCTAGTTTCGGATGAAGATACTGAGTCTTTTTGCGCGCATGTTTTCCGGCAATATAATCAGGAATCCATTCCATCGGACCTGGACGATATAACGCGACCATAGCAATAATATCTTCAAACTGTGATGGCTTTAATTCTTTTAAGTAGCGTTTCATGCCGCTTGATTCAAACTGAAAGACTCCGGTTGTTTCTCCTTTTTGAAATAGCTTGTAGGTCAGTTCATCATCAAGCGGAATTGTGGCCATATCAAGCTTAATGCCACGAGTATTTTTTATAATTGTGATAGCGGATTCAATAATCGTCAGGTTGCTCAAGCCCAAGAAATCCATTTTTAATAATCCGAGATCTTCAATTGGATGCAAAGAATATTGGGAAATAATTGTTCGATCGGATGAGGACGCATATTGAATTGGAACATGATCAGTCAAAGGACTTTTTGTAATCAAAACTCCGCAAGCGTGTACTGAGGCATGTCGGGCAACGCCTTCAAGTTTTATCGCGTAATCAACAATACGCCGCGCTTCCGGCTCTTCATACATCGCTTTTAATTCAGGTGAACGCTGCAGAGATTCCTTAATCTTCATCATCGGTGGAATTGTCTTAGCGAGACGATCACAATAATCGTAGGGATAATTTAAAACACGACCGACGTCGCGAATTGCAGCACGCGCCGCCATAGTTCCAAAGGTAATAATCTGGGCAACGTGATCATGGCCATATTTATTTTGAACATATTGCAAAACTTCATCGCGCCGCGTATCAGCAAAATCCAAATCAATATCAGGCATTGAGATACGATCAGGATTTAAAAATCGCTCAAAAACCAAATTATATTTTATTGGACATAAGTCAGTAATACCGATGACATAACACACTAATGATCCGGCAGCGGATCCGCGTCCCGGGCCAACAATAATTCCCTGATCTTTTGCCCAGTTAACGAAATCAGCAACAATCAAGAAATATGATGGCCAGCCCATCTTGGCAATAACTTCAAGTTCATAATCAACACGAGTTCTATAGACTTCTTCTATTTCATCATATGTTTTTCCGTAGCGCTTAACTAATCCTTCGAGAGTTAATTGACGTAAGAACTCGTTTCCATCCATTCCCGAAGGTACGTTAAAATACGGCAATTGAATTTTCCCCAATTCAATTTCAACATTGCACATGTCGGCGATCTTCACTGTATTTTCCAAAGCTTCGGGAACATGGGCAAAAGCCTCAGCAATATGTTTTCCTGATTTCAAAGAATAATTTGCCCCGAGCATTGACATACGATTCGTATCTTCTTTTTTTGCTTTATTTTGCAAACACAGAAGAATATCTTGCGCTTCGTCGTCTTCAGCTTTTAAATAGTGAACGTCATTAGTAACAATCAATGGCAAATCAAATTCTTTTGCCAAAGGAATAAGCATCTCATTTAATTTAATTTGATCCGGTAACTCGGGATGATCTTGTAATTCCAAAAAGAAATTTCCTTTACCAAATAATTCACTATAGATTTTTATTTTCTCTTTAGCTTTATCTATCTGCCCGGCCATTAACAAGCGCGGAATTTCTCCGGCCAAACAAGAACTAGTAGCGATTATGCCTTCGCTATATTTGCTTAATACTTCCCAGTCAATACGCGGACGATAATAATATCCTTCAAGATGTGCGATCGAAGTTAATTTTACTAAATTCTGATAACCTACATTATTTTTTGCCAACAATAAAAGATGGTAAAAATTTCGTTCGTCAAAAGATTTTGTTTTATCAGAACGCGAGCCAGGAGCTAAATAGGCTTCAACTCCAATAATTGGTTTAATTCCGGCCTTCTTACATTTTTGATAAAACTCGATGACGCCGTACATAACGCCGTGATCGGTTAAGGCAACCGCCGGCGAGCCTTCTTCCTTAACTGCCTGAATCAAATCATCGATCTTGGTTAGACCGTCTAAAAGAGAATAGTGACTGTGAACATGGAGGTGAACAAAGGCCATAAGAAGGGTTAAAGATACTCTATCTTAACATGATAGCAAATCAGTAGCAAACAAAAAAAGAGCCTCAAAAAGAGGCTCTTTTTGTGAGTATTTTTATTGTGCCTTACTGATTATTTCATTGAGTTCTTCATCATTAAAAAAATGTATTATTACTTGTCCACCTTTCTTGCCGCGCTTGATTTCGGTTTTAGCACCAAAGAATTGGCGCAAGCGTAATTCTTTATCCTTGTCAGCATAATCAATTTTAATTTTTCCTTGCTTAGTTCCGCCCATCCGACGAGCTTCCATTAAAGTATCATCAACCGTTAAGCGACGTGTTCGAATGCGTTGAAATAATTCAAATTGTTTTTCTTCAGAATCAAGCCCAACTAAAATTTTAGCGTGACCTTCAGTAATCTCTCCGTTTATTAAAGCCATTTGAATTTCTCCCGGCAAATTTAAAATGCGCATTGTGTTCGTAACCGAGGGACGCGATTTACCGAGCTTCTTTGCTAAAGCATCTTGATTCAAATTAAATTCTTCGGCCAATTGTTTATAGGCAATTGCCAGCTCAACCGGATTTAAATCTTCTCTTTGAATATTTTCAATCAAAGCCAAGCCTAATTTTTCTTGATCTTGCGTTTCCCTAACTACAATCGGCACTTCTTTCAAGCCCATCTGTCGAGCGGCTCGCAAGCGGCGCTCCCCGGCAATCAACTCATATCCATCCGCCACTTTTGAAACAACTAACGGCTGAATAATGCCATATTCACGGATTGATTGTACTAATTCGGCGAGCGCCGGATCATTAAAGTTACTACGCGGCTGACGCGGATTTGCTTTAATTAAATCCGGATTTATTTTCTGCACTTGCGCATCAGGAGTAAGACCCGAATCAATAATCGGGTTTGTTTGATTATTCGATTGTGGAATCAGGGAACCAAGTCCCCGACCAAGTCCGTTAGACATACTATCGTTTAGTTGCATTAATTAATTCTTGAGCTAATTTTTCATAGGCGCGTCCGCCTTTGCTTTTTGGATCATAATGCAGAATCGAACGTCCAAAGCTCGGTGACTCCGCTAATTTTACTGAACGCGGAATGACGCTTCTAAAAATTCTATTTGGAAAATATTGGTACAATTCGTTCATGACTGATTCTGACAATCTATTTCTCTTATCATACATCGTAATGACCGCGCCGAGAATACCTAGAGTCGGCTTTAAATGATTTTGCACTAAATTGATTGTGTTTAATAATTGTCCCAGTCCTTCAAGCGCATAATATTCGCTCTGTACCGGAATCAAGATTTGATCGGCCGCAACTAAGCTATTTACTGTAAGCAAACCTAAGGATGGCGGTCCATCAATAATGATATAGTCATAATCTTCACGTACTTGTTCTAAAATGTTTAACAGTCGCGACTCGCGATTATCCAAAGAGACTAATTCTATTCCGGCGCCCGCTAAAGAGATTGTCGAAGGCGCAACGGTTAAAGTATCTTGGACAGTTCGTTTTAAAACGCTTGATAAATCACGTAATCCCAATAATGCTTCATAAACTCCGGCTTCCAGGTTTTTATGATCGATACCGAGTCCCGAAGTTGCGTTGGCTTGCGGATCAATATCAACCAAAAGAACGTGTTTGCCGGCATGGGCTAAATACGATGCAAGATTAACGGCGGTCGTAGTTTTACCAACGCCGCCTTTTTGATTCACAATAGAAATAATCATTCCCATACAGCTACAGTATAGCTTTTGCACTGGCCTTTGACAATTTATTATATTCAATTTATAATTTTCTCGTTATGCCTCGATGGCGGAATTGGTAGACGCACACGACTCAAAATCGTGCGGAGCAATCCATGAGAGTTCGATTCTCTCTCGAGGCACCAAATAAAAAAGGCAGATTAATTAAAATCTGCCTTCAAACTCTACAAGGTGCTTTTTTCGCGGTTGCACCTAAATTTTTGCCTAAGCTTTATCGGTTTCTCATAAACGTTTTCTCTTTTTTTATGGTTTATGGATAACTTCGTTTTATGTACTTTTATTATCAGAGCAAAAAGCTCTTCTCTTAGGCAAGATATTTTTCTGCCTCATTAACTACATAATAGCATATATACTAAATTCTGTCAAGAGCCCCTATTTTAGGCCTCTTTTGACATAAATTTAAGCTTATGGTAGAATCTTGGGACATTATTTATTGAATATATGAAAAAGGAAATTCACCCAACTTATTATCCAGCCGCGCAGATTAAATGCGCCTGCGGCAACGTTATCGTTGTCGGCTCCACTATGAAGGAACTAGCGACTGAACTATGCTCAGCCTGCCACCCTTTTTATACCGGTAAACAGAAGCTTGTTGATACTGCACGCCGTGTTGAGAAGTTTAAGGCCAAAGCTACTGCTACAGCAGCCTTAAAGAGCGTTCGCGGTAAAACTGCTAAACGTGCCGCTAAAGCCGTAAAGACAGTTGCCAAGAAAGCCAAAGCAACAAAAAAATAACTACTAAAAACCCGATACTGATGCGGTAGCTTTATGCTACTATGTCAGTGTCGGGTTTTTATATACCCTATAAACAACTATGTACGAGGAAATTCGCAAACAATTTAAAGATATTGAAGCCGAACTAATGAGTCCGGAACTTCAAGCTGATCGCGCTAAGTTGAATATCGTTGCGAAAAAACATTCTGATCTTAAATACACAATTAGCTTGATTGATAAACTGGAAAAAGCGACCACAGATATGGGAAACAATGATAGCATCATTTCAGATGGCACAGATGCTGAACTTGTTGAGATGGCCAGTGTTGAAAATAAACAATTAAAAGAAGAGATTGCCAAGCTAGAAGAAGAGATAAAAGAAGAATTGTTTCCTGCAAACCCACTCGATAAGAAAAATGCCATTGTTGAAATTAGAGCCGGAACCGGCGGTGATGAATCCGCTCTGTTTGCCGGTGAACTATTTCGTATGTATTCCCGCTTTGCCGAACGAGAGGGCTGGAAAATTGACATGCTTGATTCAAGTCGCATCGGCATCGGAGGCTTTAAAGAACTTATTTTTACCGTCGAAGGAAAAAATGTTTACGGTTTATTAAAGTATGAAGGCGGAACCCATCGTGTTCAACGTGTTCCGGAAACCGAAAAAGCCGGACGCATTCATACTTCAGCCGTAACTGTCGCGGTCTTTCCGGAAGCTGAAGAAATCGACGTAGAAATTAAAGCGGCCGATATTCGTATTGATACTTTCTGTTCTTCGGGTCCGGGCGGGCAAAGCGTTAACACTACCTACTCGGCAATTCGTATTTTACATATTCCTACTGGCATGATTGTTTCCTGTCAGGATCAGAAATCTCAACATCAAAACAAAGAAAAAGCGTTACAAGTTTTACGTTCACGTTTATTGCAAAAAGCTGAAGACGAAAAACGCGCCACTGATTCAGCGGCCCGCAAAGACCAAGTTGGCTCAGGTGATCGATCTGACAAAATCAGAACTTACAATTTCCCGCAGGATCGCGTTACTGATCACCGCATCAACCAAAGCTGGCATTCAATTAAATTAATCATGGACGGAGACATCGATGAAATTACCCACGCCCTCAAAGACCACTTTAACGCTGCAAAACACGCTTAAAGAAGCGGCGCAGAAGCTTTTAAACGCGAAGATAGAATCAGCTTGGCTCGACGCCGAACTGATTCTTGCTTTTATATTGAAAAAATCACGAACTCACATACTGTCTCATGATGAACTATTACTAAACAAAATTCAGTTCAAAAAATTTAATCTACTTATTAAACAAAGACTAAATTTTGTCCCGATTGCTTATATTCTAGGTTATAAAGAATTTTACGGCTTGAAATTTAAAGTTACGAAAGACACACTAGTCCCCCGCCCAGAAAGTGAATTGATGGTTGAAGAAGCTTTAAGATATATAAACCCAAAAACTTTAGTTATTGATATTGGAACTGGTTCAGGCTGTTTACTAGTCAGTATTTTAAATAATAGTAAGGCTAAAGGACTAGCAATTGATATTTCAAAGAAAGCCCTAAGCATCGCTAAACAAAACGCTAAAGCTCATACCTTAAGCAAAAGAATTGCTTTTAAACAAAGTGATTTACTTTCTAATATTAAAGTTCCAAAAACTAATTTAGTAATTCTTGCTAATCTCCCCTATCTTAATGATAAGGAGATGAAAGAAAAAACAATTTCCAAAGAACCGAAAACTGCTTTATACGGCGGCACTGACGGATTAATATATTATAAAAAATTAAAACAACAACTTAAAGACTATTCTAACTACACGTTGCTTTGTGAAATAAACCCCGGACAAAAAAACGGCTTTAAGAAAATATTTACTAAAGCCGAGTTAAAAAAAGATTTGAGTGGAAAAATAAGATTGGCGATAATCAAGAAATAAAAACACTCTCCAAAATGGAGAGTGTTTTTAGTTATAAATTTATTTCTTATCGCCGCCTTCTTCTTTCTTTTCTTCAGGCTTAGCGTCAGTCGCGCCTTCAGCAGCCGGAGCAGCTTCAGCAACAACCACCGGAACTTCCTCAACAACTTTCTTCGGTTCAACAACGTGAACAACAATTTCTTCAGCTTCGTTGGTAATTTCAATACCCTTTGGAACAATAATATCTTTAACATAGATAGAATCGCCCAATTCCATTAATGAAGAAACATCAACGTCGATCTTCTGAACCAAGTCAGCAGGTAAACATTCAACGTGGACCTGACTCAAGTGCTCAACAACGATACCGCCATGAGCTTTAACAGCCGGAGCTTCACCAATAAAGTTAAGCGTAGTTTCGGCATTAACTTTCTTATCCATGTTTACCTTAAACAAGTCAACGTGGATAACGCGACCCTTAACAGCATCAAACTGCAAATCCTTAATAATGACCGGAACTTCCTTGCCATCAAGATTAAGCGAAATCAAACCTGATTCTCCGCTTACCGCAAATACTTTTTCAAACTCTGAACGATTAAAAGCCAAGGATGTGTTCGCAAAGCCAGAGCCGTAGATTACTCCCGGAATCGTTTCTTTAATATCGGCGACTGAACCGGTACGGACAGAAGCTGACAACTTCATTGCATCAGACATAGGAAATTAGTTAATTCTTAACGTTTAGCCACTGATCGACGGACAACGCTATGCATAATCCCGACCAAGGCTAAATGGGCGATTAGGGAACTGCCGCCATAACTGACAAACGGCAATGGAATACCGATAACCGGTAAAATTCCCATATTCATACCAATATTAATAAACATTTCAATAAAAATCAAGCCCACCCCTCCAATAATGACTAAAGAGCCGAAATAGTTGCGACTTCGCGAAACATTTGAAACAAAGCGAAAGAGCAGAATTCCGAAGCAACTGAAAATAACAATGACTCCGATTAAGCCCAATTCTTCGGCAATAACTGCAAAAATAAAGTCGGTATTAGCTTCCGGCAAAAACTTAAGTTGTGATTGAGAACCAAAACCCAGTCCCCGCCCCGACATTCCTCCGGCGCCCACCGCGATAATCGCCTGCTTGACGTTATAGTTGCTTGATGAAGCTGAAGGCTTAAGATAGGTACTAAAGCGTTCTCGCTGATAATCTTTAAATATAAATTGCCAGGAAATTCCAAATATTACAATTAAGGTTGCGGAAATCGCTATAAGATATTTACGCGGAACATTTGTTGCTACTAAAAAGAATATCCAAATCGCAAATAAAAGTGCGGCTGAACCAAGGTCAGGCTGCAACAAAACCAACCCAATGAGAATTGCCGTAAAGATTCCCGAGAGAACTAAATGGCGCATTGGGCGCGCCGCCACTGAAACTTTGGCGAAGTAACGCGCTAAACAAACAATTAAAATAAGTTTTACAAATTCAACCGGCTGTAAACCAAATCCGAATAAACCGAACCAACCACGTGTTCCATTAATAGTTTGTCCAAAAATAAGAACTGCTATCAAAAGGAGGACGGCAATGATATATAAATAATTGGCATAACTATAAAAATGATGAAAATCAATCAGCGCCAAAATAAAAAAGATAACTAAGCCGATGCCCGCGAATAATAATTGCTTTTGAAAAAATTCTGAGCTAGCCGCACCTTGTCCCAAACGAATACTATATAGCTCAGCCAAACTAAAGCAAACTAAAATAATAACTGGCGCCGCAACGAGCCAGTCAATATTTCGTAAAAATAGACTAAGGGATTTCATGTAAGCCTCAGAAAATTACAGCGACGAATATTTCATGTAGACGCTATCATCCAAGACATTAATATCAGGAAGAATTTCAACTTCAGTGACAACCGGTAAGCGTCCCGGCCAACTTAGCTGCGCCGTCCGCTGATCACCAGAACGGAAATTATCTATTCTGTATCGATTGACCGCAACTATTTCGCCCTGACTCTTTAAGATAATCGTCAAAGGAACAGTGCCATAACCATAAGCACTGTGATTAGTAATTTTAAAATCTAATTGGCCAAGGCTGATTTTTTCAGACAAACCACTGTCTGTACCTGGCGTAAACTTCGCATGCTCAATTAAGAAATTCAATCTATCCAAACGATATTGGCTCCAGTCACTAACCTTATGTCGATCTACTCTGATAAAATTCGTTTGTTCAATAATTAAGTTAGCGCTGCCATTGGACGGAACATTCTGGCTCAAAGCCATTAAATACTTAGTATCTTGCGGTAAGACAAACTCTTCTGTTGTCCCTATTTTTTGTCCATTTACTTCAAAAGAATACTTAAGTTTTACTAAGAGCATCGGATTGGCATTGGTAACCGCTGCAACCAAATCAGAGCTATTATCTTTACCCGGCAGAACCCTAACTTCTGAATAACTGATATTGCTCCCAATATTAACTTTGTTGGTGATGAGGCTCGTGGCTGACGTTAAATCCAAATAATTCTGATTGTCCTGTTTAATACCAACAATTAAATATGATGAAAATTGGTATAAAGAATAGCCGATTGTACCGGCGGCTGTTAAGGCCAAAAAAACAATCAACGTAATAAAAAACTTTTTACGGTTTCTTATATACCACAAACCAAAATCAAGCTGTCGTGTCGACAATCCCTCGGCATCTTTAAAGCGCCGAACGCGATCTTCTAATTGGGGATTTGTTTGAGGCATAGTCCTACTGTTCTTTATAGCTGAAAATCGGTCCGGCCGCAAGGATGCGCTTGCCTCCTTTGTCATAAATCAAGAACATAAGCTTGAGCGGAGCGATACTTTGTTTAATGCTCGATACTCGACCATTCGTCGGATTAACAAACTGAATTGTCGATTCTTTTGAGCCAATAGTTTCCGTACGAAGTTGACCAGCAAAATCATTTAAGAACTGATATTCCTCAAGCGAGAGATCTTCACCTTTTAATTCTTTGTATATAATAGTTCGGCTTGAATTCATTCGATTAAGCAAATCACTAAAGCGAACATCATTGTCTTTAACAACGCCAAGAGCAATCAAGGTATCAAAAAGCATCTTACTATTTGCCACAAGTTCATCAGCCAATGCATTATCCGGCTCTATATAATTAAATGAGTTATCGGCGCCTGAAACTTCTAGTCCAGTCCTCGCTTGATCGCGCGGCAATTGCCAAGTATCCGCCGGCAACACAAGATTAGTTAAAGCAGCCAAGGAACTTGAAACCTTTCGTTCTAGCCACTGCTGCGTTTGATTGTATGGCAAGCTACTGACCGATCCGTTAGCAAAAGACGACGCGATATTTAAAGTTGTCCAAAAGTTATTAGAATGCCAATTAATAACATCAAATTTTTTCAAAGTAGTTTTCAAACCATCGAGTTGTTTTGAATATAAATTGTAGTTGGTATTATCAACTAAGAATTTGCTCGTCGGGGCATTAATAAGAACGGCATTTAAAATATCATAACCGAGCGCCTTACAACGGACGAGCTTGTCCCCTTCTTGGCAAGAACTAAGATAAGAAGCACGCTTATTATTAACCATTGGAATTTTATGTGTTCCGACAGCGTCATAGGTTAATTGATCATAAAATGACCGATTTGGCCAATAAAAGGTTTGCAATAAACGCATGCCTAAATAAGGACGCAAAGCTTTGTCAGTTCGCGAATAAGCGCCTTCAGCCGGATTAAAATTCAATTTTGCCAATTCATCACGCATACTAACGAGCCTATCAAAGCTGCCGCTACCAAACACTTCTTCTAAGGACTTGCCCGGGAACGCCGCATCGCGAACCGTTTGAAAATGAAGGTAGGTTAATTCACTGCGCAAACCAGAAAAATAAGAAATTACTTTATAAATTTTTGCCCATTCATTCTTTAAGCCTTGATCGGCTGATAAATCGGCGGCAACAAGGTGCGCCGCTGTTTGATTAATTATCCAATCTTCTCTATCAAGCAAACAATTTGTACAGGAGGCTTCTTTATAATGCAATGGAAAAAGCGAAGCGTACCAGCGGCTTGCTAAATAAAAATTCCGCAACTTTGCACTTTGCGTATATTCCGCCGGAACTGTAAATTCTTTGTAATCACGTTCATATAATAGGGCCGGTGACTTTACTTTTTGTTTTCCTTCACGGATTAAAGCAACCTCTTTATCAATATCATCAGTTAAATAAGACGGCGGAACAAATTCAAAACGTCGCGCCTCACTTGGTTTAAATTTACGAGAATCATTTAAATCTTCCGCGGCGCTTATCTGACTTAGTTGCGGTTGCAATAAAATCAGTCCAGCTGCGAAATATGCGGCTTCGAGTCGCTCGGCTTCTAAAAGCGGGTCAGAAGTAACGCCAAGCTTTTGACGACGATCCTGATATCGTCCATTGGCTGTTTCATACATGCTCTTGGTAACTCGCCACATGCTTTCATAAAAAAAGGACGATTCTATTTCTTTGTAAATCTGTTTTAAAGAATTCTGATAATAATAAAGTAAAAAATCCCCCGTTATAACAATTGGAATAGAGCGACTTGATAATTCAGCATAACTTCCATAAAAATCATTTGAGGACTTTGAGAAAGGATTATCAAGAGTGGCGAATCCATTTTTATTCAAATTATCAATAATCGGATCAATATTAATCTTACGTGCCAATTCATAATAATTTGAGACTTGGCTTTTTACATTAATCGGTAATTTTACCGAATCAATTTTATAATCAATCTGCTCAGCTTTTGATGCATAAAACGATCCAAAGGTGATATTCTCGGCTTTAATGTTTGAATTATTGTTCGAAGTATTATTATTTTCTTCTTCAAGAGGAATTAATGTGCCCGGTAAAGCTCCTTGATCTTTTGGCTCTTCAATAATAGGGACAGGCTCTTGAGAATCGCCGCGATTTGTCCAATACCACCATCCACCGCCGCCAAGAACAATTATTCCGGCAATTATCGAGATGATAATAAATTCAGTACGTCCAATAAGGGGCTTACGAGCTTCGGGATGAGATTGTGGGAGTGGTGATGTGACCGACTCTTTTTGATCTAAAAACATATCCAAATTATACCATAAAAACAGCGACTTGACCACCACTTTTAGCTTGTCAGAGGAGCATATTTCTGATATGATGATAAGGATTATTGCTTAAACAAATTATGCCAAAAGACGAAAAGAAAAATCCTGCAAAAAGCAGTTATAATGCTGAATCAATTACCGTCCTTGAAGGACTTGACCCGGTACGTAAGCGACCGGGTATGTATATTGGCTCAACTTCA
The DNA here is from genome assembly GCA_964350015.1 of uncultured Gammaproteobacteria bacterium. Taxonomy (GTDB): domain Bacteria; phylum Patescibacteriota; class Patescibacteriia; order Patescibacteriales; family Patescibacteriaceae; genus Patescibacterium. The sequence continues at coordinate 1,869 of CAYGIU010000005.1, read as the reverse complement.
GCCGAGGGTCTGCATCACCTGATTAAAGAAATTGTAGACAACTCGATTGACGAAGCCATGGCCGGGTTTGCAACGCATATTACTGTCGACTTACTTGCTGACGGGATGGTTAAAGTTAGCGACAATGGTCGTGGTATTCCAGTTGATATTCATAAAACAACAAAAGTATCCGCTCTTGAAACCATTATGACGACCTTGCACGCCGGTGGAAAATTCGGTGGCGGGGGCTACAAAGTTTCCGGTGGTTTGCACGGAGTCGGAGCGAGCGTAGTAAACGCCTTGAGTTCATATATGAAAGCCGAGGTCCATAAAGACGGAAAAGTCTGGATGCAAGAATATAAAATCGGCGTACCGCAAAAAAAAGTAGCGGCCGTCGGTCCAACAAAGCGGACGGGTACAACAATGACCTTTAAGCCGGATGCCAGTATTTTTGAAGTAGTTGAATTCAACTGGGGCAAAATTCTTGACCGATTGCGTCAGCAAGCTTACTTAAATAAAGGTATTACCATTACTGCTCGTGATCAACGTGAGGGACATTCTGCAAAATCTTACGCGTTCCATTTTGAAGGTGGTATTAAAACTTACGTTAAAGCCTTACATCGTCATAACAGTGTAAAAAACGAAACGATTTTTTACGTTGATCGAGAACTTAAGGATGGACGAGTTGAAGTCGCTGTTCAATATAACGACGGATATAATGAAAACATTTTAGCTTTTGCGAACAATATTATTAACCCGGGCGGCGGCACGCACTTAGTTGGTTTTAGAACCGCCCTAACCCGTACGCTTAACTCTTACGCCAGAAATCATAATTTAATAAAAGAAAAAGATGAGAATCTTACTGGTGAAGATGCCCGCGAAGGTTTAACCGCGATTGTCAGTGTTAAGTTGGCTGACCCACAATTTGAAGGTCAAACCAAAGATAAGTTGGGGAACGCCGAAATGAAAACTGCTGTTGAACAAGTAATGGGTGATGCTTTTACAATGTATCTCGAAGAACATCCTCGTGAAGCAGAAGCAGTTATCGCTAAATGTGTTCTAACGGCTCAGGCTCGTCTTGCCGCTCGTACAGCTCGCGCAACAATTTTACGAAAAGGTGCGCTCGAAGGGATGACTTTGCCCGGAAAACTTGCTGACTGTTCCACTCGAAAACCAGAAGAATCAGAATTATATATTGTAGAGGGAGACTCGGCCGGCGGTAGCGCTAAGCAAGGACGAGATCGAAGTTTTCAGGCAATCTTGCCATTACGCGGTAAAATTTTAAACGTTGAACGCGCTCGTCTTGATAAAATGCTTGCTAATAACGAAATTAAAAACTTAGTTATTGCTTTAGGAACAAATATCGACGATCAATTTGATTTAACAAAACTCCGTTATCACCGCATTATTATCATGACCGATGCTGACGTTGACGGAGCGCACATCCGCACTCTATTACTTACCCTATTCTTCCGTCATTTCAATCAATTGGTTGCCGAAGGTTATGTTTATATTGCTCAACCACCGTTGTATCAAATTAAAAAAGGTACGAACTCCCGTTACGCGTACTCTGATGATCAGAAGAATGAAATTTTAGCTGATATTACTAAGGGTGGTGAAGCGATTATTGAAACGGAAGTCGGGACCGAAGGTTCAGACGCTACTGAAACAGAAGAAGAAGCAACAGATAAAAGAGCAAAAGCTGTTTCTCGAGTTAATATTCAACGTTACAAAGGTTTAGGAGAAATGAATCCGGGTCAACTTTGGGAAACAACCATGGATCCAAAAACTCGTCTTTTGAAACGTGTAACGATTGATGATGCGGCACTAGCTTCAGAAACTTTTGAAATGTTGATGGGCGGCGATGTTGCTCCGCGCAAACACTTTATC
>CAYGIU010000004.1:19697-20554 GCA_964350015.1 uncultured Gammaproteobacteria bacterium | reverse complement strand
ATTTTTGGAGAAATTGCCGGTCAAGAACATATTAAGTTAACTCTCTCCTATGAAATTCAAGCTGGGCAATTAGCTCATGCTTATTTATTTTGTGGACCTCGAGCTATTGGTAAAACGACAATTGCTCGTTTGATGGCTAAGGCGCTTAACTGCACAAAACGAAAAAAAGATTCAGCCGATCCCTGTAATGTTTGTTCTTCATGTTTGGAAATTACCGAAAGTCGTTCGATGGATGTTGTTGAAATTGACGCGGCTAGTCATACGAGCGTCGATAACGTTCGTGAAACCATTATTGCGTCTTCTCGCTTAGCACCATCATCAAGTCGTTACAAAATCTTTATTATTGATGAAGCGCATATGCTTTCGGCGAGCGCCTGGAACGCGTTACTTAAGACTATGGAAGAACCGCCGGCTCATGTTATTTTTATTTTGTGCACAACAGAAGCGCATAAAGTTCCACCGACAATTATTTCTCGTTGTCAGCGTTTTGATTTTAAAAAGATTAATGTTTTAGAAATTACTGCAAAGCTTGCTCGTATTGCTCGCGAAGAAAAAATTAAAGTAGCGAGCGGCGTTTTAGAAGCAATTGCTCGACATTCCGGCGGTCATATGAGAGACGCGGAAAGTTTATTGGGACAAGTTATTTCTATGGGTGGCGACGCTAGTTCAATTAAGGGGAAGGAAATTACATTAGAAGAAGCGGAACTAGTTATTCCGCGCAGTTTTATAAATGAAGCTATTGATTTACTTGAACAGTTGGCTGATAAAAATGCCGGTGGAGGAGTTGGTTTTGTAAATCGCTTAGCCGATAACGGCGCTGACTTAAAAGTATTTGCTGGCCAAATTGTTGATCTAGC
>CAYGIU010000004.1:0-19687 GCA_964350015.1 uncultured Gammaproteobacteria bacterium | reverse complement strand
AGCGCGCCGTATTTTAATTTCAAAAGTTAGTTCTGATTTTAATGCCGGATTGGGACAGGAGTTAGGCGAAGCGGCGCAATTGCGTATTGAACCGATTGCGGCAAAGTTTGAAGTTGAATCTCTTTCTAATATTATTGAGCGCTTTATCGTCGCCGGACGAGAAATCAAAGATTCGCCAATTGCTCAACTTCCGATAGAGTTAGCGATTGTTGATATCTGTTTTGGACGTCGGGCTGCCTCTGAAATGAGCTTTGCGCCAATGGCCACTCGTAGCGCTGCTATAGCGCCAAAAGCTCGCCCAGTGGCCCCTAAAGCCGTTATAGAAAGCGTTGAAGAAGCTCCATCGGCTCCGGTCGATATTGAGAGTATTCAGGGCGTTTGGAACGAATTAATGGTTCGAGTACGGCAGCATAATCACTCGCTGTCCTTTGTCTTAAAATCTTGCCAATTAATGGGTATTGAAGGCGCTACTATTAAATTAGCCTTTAAGCATAAGTTTCATCATGATCGCCTTAACGAGCCGGCAATTCGACAGCTCGTCGAGGGCTTATTGAACGAAGTAAGCGGCAAGCGGCTCGTTATCGCGACCATACTTGACCCGAACCTTATTTTAGTAGAAAATACTTCAACGCCGGAAACGGCGCCTTCAAGCGCAAGCGTGGCGGACGCCGCGGTGAGCGCTGCCAATATTGATTCATCGGTTATCGATAATCTTTTGAAAACTTTTGGCGGGAAGGTAGTTAGTTAAATTGCGGGATCGTCTAACGGTAGGACTCTGGTTTCTGGTACCAGTTATCTAGGTTCGAATCCTAGTCCCGCAGCAGTCTAGTACATAGTATCGATGACCGATACGCCCCTGTAATTGCAGGTATTTTATGAGAGCTTATTTCTAGTCCAAGACGGGTCAAAATTCACCTATTCTAATGTAAGCTAAAAAGTTGGTTTGAATCCTAGATATAAATAGCATCTTTGAGACAGGTACTGTATCCGAGTAGCCTAGTATGGGGCGTTTGCCCTTGTGAATAAACAGAGTATTCTTTATAATGAAAACGGATAGTGGATACTAGATATGGTTATTCATCGAATAAAATTACAGCTGAGACTAGAGTACTGACTATTCTGCGAATTAAGACAAATAATACTCTTGATTGCTCAGCGACTTTGAGAATCAAAAGTTAAGGAAAGATCTATGATAGACATTTCAACTAAAAAATTGCTCATCGCTATTGGTAAAACCTGTTTAGTTTTTGTTTTTTTCTCATTTTCAACATTATCCTTATTATGTCTAGATCATTTGAAAACAGCTCATGCCCATCCCTCAGATTCTGCGATAGCATATGAGCACTTAGAGATTGTACCTAGCGTCGTAGTTAACTGTGTAGAAGCTCCTACGATTCTCACTACTGATCGTCGTGAAGATTTGCATCAGATATATTCTGCTATACTACCATCTTCAGTATTTGAAGTTTATAGACCACGGTTTATATCTGCGAACAGTTCTCAATACAATCCGCTGGAAATGAGCTATCGCACAATACCACTTACTTTTCGTTGTTAGAATAAGGCTTTTTTAATATACAAGGATTACGTCTATCCTTGTGTTTTTATTATGTATTCATTAATTTTTATATGAAGAAAAAAATTATTATTGTTAGTATTTTAGCCGCTACTCTAATTGTAGCCGGTTGTACTCATCAAAAACAATTAAATATTCCAACTGTTGCCCCGTCTAGCTCAGAATCTTCTGATACTACGAACATTCCGAATAATCAAAAACCTATCACAGATAACGAGGGTGATGGTCATATCGTGACTCCAGCTGGCTCACGAGTATCAGTAAGTAATATCAATTCTTTTAAAAAAGGTCAGAATACTATTGCCTTTAAGTTGTTTGGTATTGACAGCCATGAGTTTGGAGATAAGGATTTACGAACATTTCATGACAAAAAACTCCATCTTATAATTGTGCGCGATGATATGCAAGATTTTATGCATATCCATCCCGAATATAAGGATTCTAAGTGGACTGTAGGGGCACTATTAAATCTTTCTGGTGCCTATAATATGTACCTGGATTTTGACCCCCTTGAAGAAAAACCAACTGTTTTACGTGTACCGTTCAACGTTGACTCAGAAACGTATACAAAAGATTTCCCGCGTATTACGCCAGATATGAAAATTGAAGTTGATGGATATGTCGCCACCTTGGTTTTGGGCTCTTCTCCAAAAACCAATGAAACAGTTAAGCTTGATTACTTAATAACAAAAGATGGTAAACCTGTAGAGAATATCAAGCCATACCTAGGAGCTTACGGACACGCGGTAATGTTTCGTCAAACTGATGTAGATGATTATTTCCATGTTCATGCACTTGACACTATAAAGCCAACTCAAGGTACGGTTCGCTTTGAAACTGATTTTCCTCTTATCGGACGCTATACTATTTTCGGGCAATTTAATATAAATGACAAAGTAGTAACATTCCCTATTACGATTGATGTTTTGGAGGAGGGCAGTGGTGCAGAATCAGAAGTCCTTAATCTTCATCAATAATATATGAAAATATTTGTTACACGAAAAATGAGAGTGCTATCAATTATTGTTATAGTAGTTGTATCGGGAGCTTTCGTGCTTAAACAATTTGTCTGGGCTCATGGAGATGAATTAGATAGTCATGATGGCCCATCGGCAACGGCTCAAGCTACGGCCGGTATTGAAACGGCCGGAGAGTTTAGTGAAGAATTACCAGAGTTAGCTAACTCAAGCTGGTCCGGAGAAATAATCTCTCGGGGAGATACGAGCGTCTTACCCTTTCGGGAGGGACAGATAGCTTCTTGGAACGTTTCAATTGGTGACCAAGTGAGAAAAGGTCAAGTCCTCGGACGCTTAGTCTTTGCGCCCACCAGCCCCGAACTTGCGAGTGCCTTAGCTGATCGAACCGCGGCAATTATTAAAGCAGAGGCTGGCCGTCAACAGACATTGCAAATGGGCGTAGCTGGGCGCAAGCGACTTACCTCATTGCAGGCGCTACTTGATGCTTCGGGGAAACTAAATATTGAAGGAATATCTAAGGATGCAGAACGGACTCAAGCTACTGTTGAAGGAGTAGAAAAAAGTATCACGGCCACTAAACGCTCACGCGATGCCGCGGTTAAAGGTATTGAAAGTGAAATTTCCCAGGCCCAGTCTAGTGAAACACTACAGCTGCAGCAGACCAAGGCAGATCTGTCTCGTGTTGCCGGTCAACTCGCTTCTCAGCTTGGTATTTATGGTCTTAATGATAATTCTTCTGGCGTTATTATTAATCGTTTTCCCCAGAATTATGGTCTGCTCGATTCAGGAGCTCGAAGTCAGTATATAGAAAAATTGGGAATATTATTGCAAGCCTTGAAAAAAAATAATCTTCCAGAAGCTGAGGGTACGGCTTATATTAAAGCCGCCTACCGCTTGCTTGACACCTCTATCGCAGGCTCAATGGGGTATGGAGAGGATATAAGCGCGACGCATATAACGGAATTACGAACGTTGTTAAGCGAAGACGAAAATCGTTACTTATTGAGCCTTCAAGCTTTTAAGCTGGCTTCGAAAATAACAGATGTTAAGCAATCAGAAAGAGAAAAAATTATAGGAGAGTTTGAGCGCGATATTACTTCTCTAGAAGCTGATTTGAAAGGATCAAACATAGACATATCCGCTCTCGATATTCAAAAAAAGAAGCGCATAGCTGATAGCGCTTTGGAGGTTGGGAAACAGCGTAGCGACCTTGATGCGCAAATCGCTGAGCTAGACCGTGAAATTGCAATGGCAAATGCCGAGGCAGCCGGTGCTCGCGCCGCTTATCAAGCGGTTGCTTCAATGGGGACAGGGGAACAGATTGTTGCTGTTAGTGACGGGATAATATCTTCGATGCATAAAAATATCGGAGATCATGTATCGCCTGAAAATCCAATTGCAGATATTTCATCAGGAAACGCTGAGCGCATTATCAGATTCCGTTTACCCTATAATAATATCTTACCGAAAGCCGATGAAAAAGTAATAGTCGAGTTATTGGGTTTTCCTCTCGAGAAACGAACGGCCACTATCACGGGCGTCGGGACCGCCTTGGATGATCAAGGTTTTTTGGTAGCGGAGGCAATATTTACGGAAACGGTTAATTGGCCAACACATGCTCAGGTAAAAGTCTTTCCTGCTAATGTATCATCTTCCCCGTTGATTCCTCTTTCGGCTATTTGGTGGAATGATCAAAAGCAAGCGTCAGTCTGGCTAGTAATGGAAAATAATATTATTAGACCTCAGGAAGTTGTAGTCGGACGAACTATTGGCAGCCGGGTTGAAATTACTGACGGATTAACTGCCGGACAGCGTTTTGTCCCAATTGCTAAGACTGATCTGAAAGCAGGCGAAATCATAGGTCAATAGTAATATGATAAATTCAATCATTCGAATTGCCATTAAGCACCGATGGTATACGTTACTGTTAACAACCGTAGTCGCTGGGGTAGGAGTATGGAGCCTTGCGACTATGCAAGTCGATGTTCTGCCTAATATCAATAAGCCCACAGTTGCAATTTTTACCGAAGGCGAGGGTCTTGCTCCAGAAGAAATAGAACGTCTTATCTTAACTCCAATTGAAGCGGCTGTTTCAGGCGCCCCGGGAGTTGAGCGTGTCCGCGGTACCGCGTCTTTTGGGTTAGCTATCGTACAAACAGAATTTAACTGGAACTCTGATATTTATCGTAACCGCCAAATTATCCAAGAGCGACTGGCCAACGTCAGTTTACCGAACGGAGCTAAACCGGTATTCGGTCCCGTATCTTCCGTTATGGGAGAGATTATGTGGGCTGGTGTGAGCTCAACAAAAGACCTTTCACCAATGGAGCTCCGTTCGTTATCAGAATGGACTATTAGGCCAGCTCTTATGAGAACACCGGGAGTTTCCGATGTTATTGTTATGGGTGGCGACGTTAAAGAATGGCAAATCAATCTACGACCCGAACAATTACGTCAAGCGGGTATTAGTCTGGAGGAAGTAGCCGCCCAAATTGAAGGAGCGTTACGGAACAAAGGCGGAGGCATCCTAAGCCAAAACGGTAAGGAATATCCGATCCGTATTCTGATAGCTCCCGAAGATATTAACGAGCTCAATACCTTATCCGTCGGTGAAAATGATGGTCGGATAATTCGTTTAAGTGATGTTGCTGAGTTACGCGAAGGACCTAGTCCGGTACGTGGCAGCGCTTCAATTGACGGAAAACCAGGAGTAATTCTCCGTATCATTAAACAGCCTGAAGCTGAAACTCTAGAAGTGACCAAGGCTATTGATACTACAACAGAATCACTAAAACAAAGTTTACCGGAGGGAACAGTTATATACTCTGATTTATTTCGTCAAGAATGGTTTATCCATTCCGGTCTTAAAAATGTAATTGATGCCCTGCGTGATGGAACAATTCTTGTCATCATTATCCTCATGATTTTTTTGTTTAATCTCCGGACGACATCCATTACGCTCACGGCTATTCCATTAAGTATTCTCGTCACAGCAATTATTTTTAAAGCCTTTGGATTCTCGGTTAACGTCATGACTTTAGGAGGGATTGCCGTAGCTATCGGAGAATTGGTCGATGATGCCATTGTCGATGTCGAGAATGTTTATCGACGCATCATAGAATGGCGAGAAGCGGGCAAGCCGATTCCCTTAAGCGAGGTTGTCTTTAATGGCTCAAGCGAAGTTAGAAATTCGATTATTTATGCAACGGCAATTGTTGCCATTGTCTTTTTGCCAATTTTCTTCATACCTGGAGTAGAGGGGCGGTTATTGGCTCCCCTTGGCCTAGCTTATATTGTTTCGCTCGTGGCTTCGTTACTAGTTTCCATCACGGTCACTCCAGCTCTTTGTACTTTACTACTTGGTAAAACTTCTAAGAAACACCAAGGAGATACTAGTTCAGTTCGTTGGATAAAGAAAGTGTTGACCCCTGGTATCCGCTGGAGTATTCGTAATCCCAAAATAATGATTAGCGGTCTTATCATCGGTCTCCTAGTAGGAACTGGATTATACCTTACATCAGCCAATGAGGGTATCCCGCCTTTTAACGAGGATGCTATGACTATTAATGTGCTTTTACCGGTTGGTACAGCGTTAGATTCTTCAAATGCTTTTGCTTCGGCTGTAGAGCAAAAGTTGCTTAAAATTCCCGAGATACAACGGGTCAGCCACACCACGGGTCGTGCCGGGGCAGATCCTCACGATAGCGGCGCCAATGCCAGTGAAATCCAAATTGCTTTTAAACCAAATAACGGAAAAGAGCGAACTGAACTTACGAATGAGGTGCAAGAGATAATTAATAGCTTTGGAGAGACTGCATCCTTTACGGTCGGTCAACCAATTACTCACCGAATGGAAGAACTACTCTCAGGTGTCCGAGCCCCTGTTGTTATTAAAGTATTTGGTGATAACTTAGCTTCTATACGCTCTACCGCCGAATCAATTCAGCAAGAGTTAGTAAAACAACCGGGCATCACCAATCCCCAAGTCCAGAAGGACATAACCATCCCCGAAATCCATCTATATCCGGATCCAGTCAGATTATCGTATGAAGGTCTCTCGAGCGGTGAAGTTGCTGAATATTTAGAGTCGGGGTTGCTTGGAAAAACTTTAGGGCAAGTTCAAATAGAATCTGAGCAGATTGATGTAGTTTTACGGGCCGATCGATCGGTTCGAGAAAATGCTGCCGGACTCAAAGATGCTTTTAGGACTCCGGCCGGACGATCCTTTGAGGAAGTCGGGGCTGTACGAGTAGAAGAGGGGAGGAACCGCTTAAGCCACGAGGGTGGAAAACGAGTCTTGATAGTAAGCGCCAACTTTAATGGTAAAGATATTGTCGGGGCAGTCGATACTGTAAAAAAAACTATAGAATCAAAGCAGTTACCGACGGGCGTAACAGTGTCATTTGAAGGCACCTATAAAAGCCAGAAAGAAAACAGCCGTCGCCTCGCGTATATGTTTATGCTCGGGATGATAATGATATCATTGATTCTCTATCATGCTTTCCGCTCATTTCCGCTCGTGCTTCAGATCTTGCTTAATATTCCAACCGCGTTGATTGGTGGAATTATCGCTGTTCGATTAACGGGTGGAGAAATTAGTTTAGCTCACTTGATCGGATTTATTTCACTTGCCGGTATTGTTTCGAGAAACGGCATTATGCTCATAAGCCATTGTTTAAAATTGGCGCGAGAATCAAGTGGCAGTGTGACTGAAGAAACTGTTATTAAGGGAACTCTGGATCGGGTAGCCCCTGTTCTCATGACCGCTTTTACTGCTGCCTTAGCACTAATACCTTTTCTTATAGGCGCAGATGAACCTGGAAAAGAAATATTGCATCCATTAGCGGTGGTTATTTTCGGAGGTTTAATATCATCAACCCTTATTTCTCTTTTTATGACTCCAAGTATGTTTTATCGATTTTCGAAAAATATATATATTAATAAGTGATTAAAGATTGAAGAAAGATGATAATAACATAAGTAGACAGCTTTATAAATCAGGTGTTTTTTTTCGGTATAAACCCTAGTATTATATACTATTTGACAAAATAGGGGAGGGGGGTATAAAATATAAGTAGTTAGTTTTACCTTTAAAATATTAGAGTATATATGATTGATCAAAAGCTTAAAAAACGCGCTGTGCACCGCGCAAAAATCATTAAAGGGCAATTAGCCGGTTTGATTTCAGCCATTGAAAAAGAAGCTTATTGTCCGACGCTTCTTGAGCAGTCGCTCTCTATTCAGAAATCTCTTAAAAGTCTTGATAGCTTTATTTTAGAAAATCATCTTCGCTCACATGTTTCTCATCAAATGGGAACTAAGGAAGGGGATCAAAAGGCGGTCAAGGAATTGATTAGAATATATAATTTATCTAATAAATAAATCATACCATATGAAAATATCAAAAATGCTTCACGTTATTAGTGTCCTTGTTGGTGTAAGCGGTATTATAGTTTTTATCGGAGCACTTGTAGGAGGAGGCGATAATGTTGTTTTCGGAATTACAAAATTTGATGCTCTCGCCTGCGCGGCAGTTCTATTTTTAATTGCTATTTGGACAGGTGTCGGCACGATTCATCATATGATGCTTGAAAAACGAGGAGAAATAATTTAGTTGCCTATATAAAATTTTATGACTACGGTGCAAAAAACTATTTCTAAACGTCTGCATGTTACGGAAACTAAGATCAGAAAGATTATAGTAATGGTTAGTAATGGTGAGTACTGTATTGATATTATTAAGCAAGTTTCCCAAGCTCGCCGGTCAATAAAGAAAACTGAAGAACTATTTTTAGAAAGTCATGTCGTAGTTTGTCTGTCTCACATTATCCATCGTCAAGGACGAAAAGAAGCCCTTGTTGAGCTAGGCCAAATTTATAAAAAGGCCATTTAAATTAAAGTTTTTTAAACATGAGGAAACAGTATAAACAAATTATTGGTTATATTCTCATGATTCCTATACTATTAGCGGTCAGTGGTTTTTGTTTTCAAAAATTTGTTAGTGCTGCTCCGCTTATAGACAGTGTCTCAGTGGCAGCTTCTATCGAAAAAAGTAACGACTGTGACTCGGCGAAGCAAAATTTAATAGTGAAGGAGCATCTTACAAAGAGTCATGGTTCATTAGCGCTTTGCTGCATTAGTAATACTCATAAAGTTTTCCCTTCAATCTTTCGTTCCAATGATACAGATCAAAGTGTCCCTCTTCTTGCCTTTGTTCCAGCAACGCAATCGACTTTTGAAATTATACCTTTTATTTATTATTTAGCACCTGTTGTCTCTCCACCGGAACTATCTTCGATCAAATCAACTATACTTCGCATCTAAAGAATTATTACTTAATTGTGTAAGTAAAACTTTTAGTTTTACTATAAGTAATAATTCTTTTTTATGTCGAAAAAATATATTAAAGTACCCATTAAGGGTATGCATTGTAAATCATGTGAGCTATTAATTGAGGAGAAGCTTAAAGAAATTCCAGAGATTGTTGAAGTTGAAATAAGCTATAGAGCCGGCGAGGCTAGTGTTTATTATAGCGGTAGCGCCCCGGCAATGCACGTGATTGATAAAGTATTAAAGGACGTCGGTTATTCAATTGGCCATGCAGAAAAAATGCCATTTTGGTCGCGCGATAAAAACGAATATGCTACTCTCGGCACCGCTCTCTTAGTACTCGTTGCGCTCTACATGCTATTGAAGAGTTTTGGATTGACGAATATTAATTTATCGCCTGATTTATCTAGCCCGAGTTGGGGATTGATTATTGTTATCGGACTTGTCGCGGGTTTTTCTACCTGCATGGCGCTAGTCGGCGGACTTTCGCTCGGTCTATCAAGTAAGTTTGCAGAAAACCATCCAACCGCTTCTTCAGCAGAGAAATTTCGACCCCATATCTTTTTTGTGCTCGGACGCATTGTTTCCTACGCTGCTCTTGGCGGTGTACTCGGCTTAATCGGTAAGGTCTTTCAGTTTTCGGCTACACTCAATGGCTTCTTAAGTATAGCCGTTGGTGCAGTTATGCTGCTCATGGGTTTGCAACTGACTAATGTTTTTCCACGCTTGAATTCATTTAAATTAGCGCTACCTAAAAGTATTAGTCGTTTATTTGGAATACAGAAAAAGGAAAGAGAATATAGTCATAAGAACGCTTTTGGTTTGGGTGCATTGACATTTTTCTTGCCCTGCGGTTTTACACAAGCTATGCAGCTCTATGCTGTTAGTACGGGAAGTTTTAGTGCCGGAGCGTTAACACTTGGACTTTTTGCACTTGGAACAGCCCCAGGTCTTTTGAGTATTGGGGGTTTAACATCGCTTGTTCGTGGTCATTTTAAGACACTATTCTTTAAAGTTGCGGGTCTAGCGGTTATAGCTTTTTCGGTGTTTAACCTAAATAATGGTTTTGCATTAGCCAGCCTGAACTTTAGTAGCTCAGATGGTGCGCAATCTCAGGTTGTAGCTGATCCAAATGTTAAGCTTGTTAATGGTGTTCAAGAAGTTCGTATGACTGAAAGTAATTCCGGATACTCGCCTAATAAATTTTCAATTCAAAAGGGCGTGCCAGTCAAGTGGATTATCGATGCCAAGGCACCATTTTCCTGTGCCAGTTCAATTATTGTTCCAAAGCTTAATATTAAAAAAAGCTTAAGTGCTGGAGAAAATATAATAGAATTTACGGCTACTGAAACCGGAAAAATTGCCTTTTCTTGTTCAATGGGAATGTACACCGGCGTTTTTAACGTCTATGACGAAACAAGTGGTGCAACAACAAGCACGGTGCAGGATAGCGCCTCACCTGCAGTTGTCCCTAGTTCCGCTACCTGTGCTTCGGGTGGCGGTGGATGCGGTTGCGGCGGTGGAAACAAACTGGAAAAGGACAAGGTCGAAACTTCGTCTGTCGTTGAGGGAAGCGAGCAGTTGATTAAAGCAAGTTATACGGACAGCAGTTCGCTTTCACCTAACTCGTTCAAAATTAAAGCCGGAGTACGGACAAGGTTCGAGATTGATGTAAAAGATGATGGCTTTGGTTGCGGTTATGCCATTATGATTCCGGGCTTATATGACGAGCAGGAACCGCTCACAGCCGGCCGCACTATAACAATGGAATTTACTCCGGAAAAGGGAATTTATGACATCACTTGTGGCATGCAGATGATTCGTTTTGGATCAATTATCGTAGAATAATTAATTATAAATTATATGAAAACCACTAACTTAAAATTAAATGGCTTGTCCTGTGAAGCTTGTGTTAAATTAGTTACGTCGCGTTTTAAGAAAATCCCGGACGTAGAAGAAGTAAAAGTTGATTTAGCTTCAGGTAAAGTTGCTATAACTAGTAAGACTGAACTCGCTTTGCCCATCTTAGGCCAAAGCTTAGCCGGCACTCATTATTCAATTATTAAATAATGATATATGACTAAAAAAATATTATTAAAAGTAGAAGGCATGCATTGTGCTTCCTGCGAAACTATTATTAAAGAGGAGTTGTCTGAGTTATCTGGCGTCAATGATGTATCAATCGATTTTAACACCGGTACTGGTACTTTGGTGTTAGAGGAAACACAAAATAATTCAACTGAAGTTATTGCAGCAATTAAAAAAGCTGGGTATGAAGCTGAGGTTGAATCAGAAATAAAGCTAGCGGACGATGAAAAAGAGCCTGTAGTTTCTAGTCGCTATTCTAAAAGTACTGAACCACTAAAAGTTAAACTAGAAACTAATATTTCAGCTGAAGGTAAGGTTTTAGAAGACGAGCATGGTAAAACTTATTTTGACGGCGTTATTAAAAATAATCGCTCAGCTGAATTTATAATTCCGGAAAATCATCTCGAGGTTGATCGTTTGGTCCACCAATTAGGAAAAACAAATACTATGGCTCGTTTATTTGAGTTAGTAACAAATGATAGTCAGCATCAGTCATCAACCATAGAATCATTACCTGAAAATATATTAAAAGATGCTAATTTAAGATCAGATAGCAATAACACTAATCAAAGAATAAATTTATCACTTTTTGGCATGCATTGTTCGTCCTGTGCTCAAATTATCGAGCGGGCATTAAATAAAGTTAGCGGCGTTTCGCAATCACAAGTCAATTTTGCCGCTGAAAAAGCCTCAATTACTTATGATGAAAATAAGGCGACAGTGCCGGATCTTATAGCGGCGATTTCTAAAGCTGGCTATAAATCCGAATTAGTTGACGAGAAGAACGCAGATTATGATCGGCTTAAAAGGGAGAAGGAGATTGGATCATACTTTAAGAAGTTTTGGGTCAGTTTCGCACTTAGCGTGCCGATGCTTTACTTTATGCTTCTTGATTTTTTTGCAATTCCAGGAAAAGACGCAGTCTTACCCTTTGTCGGTATTGTATCGCTTATTTTAACGATACCGATTCAGTTCATTATCGGCGCCGGATTCTATAAGGGTATGTGGTCGGCTTTAAAGATGAAGACCTTTAACATGGACAGTCTTATTGCCATCGGTACTTCAACGGCGTTCTTTTATAGTCTCTTTAATTTCATAAGCTACTTTATTAAAACCGGCTCACTTATCGGACTTGATGGAAAAATTCCCGAAATGTATTTTGAGACGGCAGCGTTCCTGATTACCTTTGTCATCCTTGGCAAGTGGCTTGAAATGCGTACTAAAGGAAAGACTAGTGATGCAATTAAAAAGCTAATGGGGTTACAAGCAAAAACCGCGCGAGTAATTCGTTCGGGTTTGACGCTTGATATCCCGATTGAAGAAGTTATTCATGGTGATATTGTGCTCGTGCGCCCAGGAGAAAAAATTCCAGTAGATGGAAAGATTGTTAAGGGAAGCTCTGCAATAGATGAGTCAATGCTTACCGGAGAAAGCCTTCCAGTAGAAAAAAACATTGGAGACAATGTTATCGGCAGCACGGTCAATAAAACGGGGAGCTTTGAATTCGAAGCAACAAAAATAGGTTCAGAAACCGCTTTAGCGCAAATTATTCGTTTAATTGAAGATGCTCAAGGTTCAAAAGCACCAATTCAAGGCTTTGCCGATAAAATTTCAGCGGTCTTTGTGCCAATAGTTATAGGTATTGCTGTTCTGACTTTTGTTATTTGGTTCTTCTTCTTAGGAGCGACTCTCTCATTTGCCTTAATGGCCTTTACCGCAGTTATTGTTATTGCTTGTCCCTGCGCCTTAGGTTTGGCGACGCCGACAAGCTTGATGGTTGGAACAGGTAAGGGAGCGGAGTACGGTATTTTAGTTAAAGGTGGCGAACCACTTGAAGCCGCTTGTCATATTAATGCCATCATTTTTGACAAGACTGGTACTTTAACTAAAGGTAAACCGGAAGTTACTGATACCTTGGTTTTTGGTTCTATGGATGAGGATGAGCTTATGATGATATCTGCCAGCTTAGAAAAGCAATCCGAGCATCCCTTAGCAGAAGCGATTTATAATTATGCTCAGGAAGAAGAAATTGGTTTAGAAGAAGTTGAAGGTTTTTCCGCTATTCCCGGCCATGGTGTTAAGGGAACTATTAATGGGGTTGAGTATTACTTTGGTAACCGACGTTTAATGACCGAGATACTGAATCATTCAATAGCTAGGATAGATCGAAAGCTTAATAAGCTAGAAGAACAAGGTAAGACCGCCATGATTCTAGCTACAGCACAAGAATTACTTGGTTCAGTGGCGGTTGCTGATACGGTTAAGCCAACAACCGCTGAAGCAATTGCTAAACTAAAAAAGAAAGGTATCGCAGTTTATATGATAACTGGCGATAACGAACGAACAGCGAGAGCAATCGCCGCTCAAGTCGGGATTGATAATGTGTTAGCAGAAGTATTACCTGAAGATAAAGCTAACGAGGTAAAAAAATTGCAAGATCAAAAGTTTAAAGTCGCGATGGTCGGTGATGGTATTAATGACGCACCGGCACTTGCTCAAGCTGATCTAGGTATTGCAATGGGCTCTGGTACTGATGTGGCTATGGAAACTGGTGGAATTGTTATTATGAAAAATGATTTGAATGATGTTGTAACCAGTCTTCAGCTATCTCGTGAAACGATGAGTAAGATAAAGCAAAATATGTTCTTTGCTCTATTCTATAATATTATTGGTATTCCAATTGCCGCTCGTCTCTTTAGTAAATATGGTTTGGTTCTTAAACCAGAGTTAGCCGGCTTAGCCATGGCGTTAAGTTCTATATCCGTTGTTGGAAATGCATTATTGCTACGCTATTTTAAGCCTAATAAACGTAACATAATTTCATTAGTAGCTCCGATTATTATGGTTCTCGTGTTCAGCTTTGGCTTTGTTCAGTTCGCTCGGCTTAGTTCAAATATGGAGAATAAAGGCATGACTGGCGTCGTCTCAATCGAGGTAGCGACGACAATCAATCAGTTCATTGCCAATGGACAAACTAAACTTAATTTTGCTGAAGGTAATCCAAAGTTGTTTTTGAGTGCAGATAGTTTGCCGGGCATGTTAAAAGTCAAAGAAGGATCACTGGTACTTGGAAATTATGAAATGGTAATTGGCTACGACGAAGCAATGATGATGAAAAAAGAAAATCTCATTAAAGGTCCGGGTGATAGTTTAAAAGATTTCTTCGGCCTAACAAATATAAAAATTGTTGGCATACTTGAACCAACCGGTACCGTGCTTGATAACTACCATATAGTTAATTCAGTTACATTTTCCAAGATGACTGGACAAACGAATCTTTCGTATGTCAGTGAAAAGGAAATTATTAAGGCATTTTATGTAAGTGAATTAAACTCTATTCCGGAAAAACTAAAAAATGATATTAAGAGTTTTGATGCGCTTACACTCGGTGCTAATACCTATCTACCAATATATATTGGGAATAAGGAAGCGGAAATGATGATTAAAGCAAAATTAATTAGTAAAGTAGGGGATACAATTAATGACTTCTTTGGTAATCGCGTTATCATCGCCGGAATTTTACCGAAGACAGATACTGTCTTAGATGACTGGCACTATGTTGGCAAAGGTTTTTCTCTTAAGAAATAATTAATCATATGAAAAAAATAATTATTAGTGTATCGGTTTTGGTTATTATAATAGCGATTGCTGTTTTCCTCTTCTTAAATAAGAGTACAATTACGCCATCGCTTACGGCGATAGATCAACCCATTAGTAATAACTCAGTTACTGTGCAACGTGTTATGGCTACGGAGTCGAGCTGGCTTGTTATACAAACCGAGACCAATCAAGTCCCGGGACCGGTAATTGGTTATCTCAAAATCAATAAGGGCGAAACAAAAGATATCAAAGTCACTATAGATAGCGCGCAAGCTACCACTCGTTTATTTGCGATGATTCACGAGGATACGGGGGAAAAGGGAAAATTTGATTTCCCAGGTAATGATATGCCGTTATTGTTTAACGGCGATATGGTTAGTCAGCTCTTCACTATTAAATAGATAGAGTTTTATAAAAAGACCAGATCTTTGATTTGGTCTTTTTTTGCTACTATTTTAATAGTAGTATAACCGAGGCGCCTAAATTAGCCTCTGGTAAGATAAGTCAAAACCCCTTATAATACCCTTATACAATCGGTTCAGAACCGATGAGTGGCTAATAATGACATTTTGAGTAAAGTATCAGATTCTGGTAAAATACGAACATGAAATTAGGCATCATCCTACAATCTAATAATCCGGAACATATTTGGAATGCGCTGCGCTTGGGTATAACCGCATTGAAAATAGGAAGTTCGGCTCAAATTTTTCTTATGATTGAGGAATCAGATAAAGTATTGGTATTTTAAAAAATACTTTATATTTTAAAGGCATGAGAGTAAAAAAAATAAATTTTCTTAGCATTCCTTTGTTGAGCTTTCTGGCTATTGCCATAGTTGGCTCTGTTTGTCTATGTGTGTCGGATTCGCAAGCTCAAGCGGCGATGGATAACATTAGTAATGAGGAACAAATTATTTCTTACAGTAGAGAGCGGTCGCACAACAGCATTATAGAATCTTGCCATGGCTTTGAAAATAATTGTTGCATAAATCACTGCTATAATGACCTGGGTCTGGAAATTATAAAAAATGGGAATAATCCAAGTCCTTCTTTTAGTTCAATAATTATTTCCCCGACTAGTTTTTTAATAACCCCGTTTTTGATGGACTTTGAAATAGCACAACCTACTGCATTGGTTCAAGTAGTAACCGTCCGATCAGTTGTTCAAAGAGAGTAGAAAGATTTTTTATCACCCTTTTTAAGCTTGGTATTCTTTGGAATACCGCTAGGGTGTTTTTTTATTTAAACATTTTATATTTATGAATGAACAATATTTAGAGCCTAAAGCTAAAGAAACTTCGCCCCTATTTTCTAAAAGCAATTATATACTTGCTGCCGAGATTGTAGTTATCGTCGGTATTATTGTTGTTATGATTGTGTTAAGCGTTAAAGGAAAAGGTACTGACACGGTAAGTAATTATACTCCACCAGTGCCTACTGCCCAGAATGTTACTGCACCAAGTCCGACAAGCCCCGCTTCGCTTGATCAAATGAAGGCTGTTTCCAAGGAGGATCATATTCGCGGCAGTATCGATGCACCAGTCAAGATTGTCGAATATTCAGATTCCGAGTGCCCGTTTTGTAAACGTTTTCACGGAGTAATGCAGCAAGTAATGGCCGAGTATGGTGAGAGCGGTAAGGTGGCATGGGTGTATCGTCATTATCCTATTCCTGAACTACATTCTAAGGCCACTAATGAGGCGATGGCAATGGAATGTGCTAGCGAACTTGGCGGCAATGAGAAGTTTTGGGCATATACGGATCGTCTCTATGAAGTTACACCTTCAAATAACGGCCTTGCTCCCACAGAACTCAACAATATCGCTGAATATGTAAAACTTGATGCGAAAAAATTTGCTACTTGCTTGGCGAGCGGAAAGCACGCCCAACGTATCCAAAGCGATAGTCAAAACGCCATGGCGACAGGTGGCAACGGAACGCCTTGGAGCATCGTAGTCGCTCCGAATGGAAAAAAATATGAACTATCGGGCGCACAAGCTTATACTGCGGTAAAGCAACTTATTGAGCTTGCACTGCAGGAAAAGTAATACTTTCATGATTAAGAATGCCCTCAGCCGAGTTTTTCAGCGGCCGACATACCTTGGCCTTGCAACGCTAATCAGTTTGTGTGTTTTTGCTTTTTCAGTCTGGCTGCCTAATTTTAAGCTGATTGCGAAAGTGCTTTCATCAGACGCGGGACTTTTGCAAAGACTTAAATTCCCGCTAAGCTTACTTGGTTCAATAACAACGAATTTTTCCTTTCTATCAGCTTCTTATACAATACTCATCGCGATTCTTTTTGGTATGAACGTGGCAATGCTTATATTTTTTCTTCGCCGTCGGCTTGTAAACATTAAGCAGACGGGAGTCGCCCTTGGATTTTTGGGAATGATAAGTGGAATATTTGGCGTTGGTTGTGCGGCTTGCGGCTCTTTCCTGATGGTAACACTTTTGACCTGGTCTGGTGCAGGAGCCTTAATGGCAGTCTTGCCACTTAATGGAGAAGAATTTGGTATTGTGAGTATTATCTTGTTATTTATTTCTCTATTTTATACAGCTAAACAAATAGAGGATCCCGTAGTGTGTAAAATTTAGAATTATTATTTTCTCAAACGATATGAATCAACATCTATCAAAGAGTGAACGACGTGCATTGCGTCGACAAAGCGCTCGTTCAAAATCAAGAATCAAAATGATGATTTGGCTAGTCTTTATAGTCGCCGTTATTGGAGGGGTTATCTGGCTTGCCGCAAGGGGGTCAGACCAAAAGCAAGTTAGTACTCAGGATATTCTTACGGTTGCCGAAGATGATTACGTTAAGGGCGCTGAAAATGCGTCGGTTACGCTTATTGAATATTTGGATTTTGAGTGTGAGGTCTGCCGTAAATACTTTCCGTTAATAAAACAACTGCAAGATGATTTTCCGAATGACTTAAAAATTGTCCGTCGCTACTACCCGTTACCCGGCCATAAGAATGGACTCCCTTCAGCTTTGGCAGTTGAAGCGGCCGCTCGTCAAGGCAAGTACGAAGATATGCATGATCTGTTATTTACCGAACAACAGAAATGGGGCGAGAAGAAATTCGCTGACCCTGAGATTTTTGAAGAGTATGCCCAACAGCTTGGTCTTGATATGGCGAAGTATAAAGAAGATGTTGATTCGCAATTAGTAAAAGATCGTGTGCGGCGCGATATGAATGCCGGTACGAAGCTTGGTGTTACAGGAACCCCGACTTTCTTTTTGAATGGAGAAAAGATTGAGAATCCCAAAACCTATGAAGATTTCAAGATACTGATTCAAGCCGCGGTAATCAAGTCGCCAAAAGTAGGGGAGCCGGTACTTGGAGAAAAGGTGCACGAGCATGCTGATTTTGCCGTATATTTAGACGGCCAGAAGTTCGATTTTAAGCAGGATAAGTACCAGTCAACAGAAGAGAATCCGCTTGATTCTAATACTCATGTCCATGACGGCAATGGTGATGTAACACATAAACATCGCAAAGGTATTACACTTGGCTATTTTCTCAAAACCATCGGTATGAGATTTGATAATCAATGCTTTGCGACTGATGACAAGCAAGAGTATTGTAATAATGCTGATAAAAAGCTTAAACTGATTGTGAATGGTCAGCCCAATGAACAACTCGGCAATTACGAATTTAACGATCTTGATAAAATCTTGATAAGCTATGGAAATGAAACCGATTTGACGGCTCAGATCGCTTCAATTAGCGATGATGCTTGTATGTATTCTGAAAAATGTCCCGAGCGTGGAACGCCCCCTACTGAGAACTGTGTCGGTGGCTTAGGTGATGAATGTTAATTATATATACATAGCTTATGTCCAAAGATTGTTGCGAAGCAGAAAAAATAGATCTGACTAAAGAACAGAATACATCTCTTACAAAAGTATTTTGGATAGTTTTAGTAATCAATCTCGTAATGTTTTTAACCGAGGCAATTGCGGGTTATGTGGCTCATTCCAGCGCTTTATGGGCCGACTCGCTTGATATGTTCGCCGACGTATTTGTCTATGGATTAAGTTTGTATGTATTATCGAGAGGGCATCAAGCAAGGGTAAAAGCTTCTTTGGTAAAAGGAATATTAATGGCTCTATTGGGGTTATTTGTCGTAGGTGAAGCAATATTCAAAATTATTAATCCCGTTCAGCCGCTAGGAGATACAATATCGTTAATAGGTGGACTGGCTTTAGTCGCTAACGCCGCTTGTCTTTTTCTTTTAATGAGATATAAAAATACTGACTTGAATATTAAGTCAGCCTGGATCTGTACCCGTAATGACGTGTTTGCAAATGCAGGCGTTATTATCGCCGGGCTACTGGTCGGATACTTTAGTTCAATGTGGCCCGATATCATTGTAAGCTTCGCCATTGCCTTCGTCGTTCTAAACTCTTCAAAGGGAGTCATTAAAGAGTCTCTGCAGCATATCAAAATTTAAGTCTTAAGTAAGATTTTTTTATCCTTCATTAGTAATGTGCTCTTTAGTGATGCCATGAGCTCTCTTTTCTCAAGCAAAGAGCCTTTTTGTAATATATATTTAGCATAATTTCGTATACTGATTTCTGTTTGCTTTACTGACTCATCTCCCTCATATCCGAGGACGCTTGTTCTAAATGCATCGTATCGATTAATTTCTTGTTCAATTTTATATTTAATACCGATTTCATTAAGATCTACCGTATCAATAATATTAATGAATTGCTCAATTAGCTCTTCTTCTCTGAGATATAATGCTTTGCAATATTTGTCATAGTATCGTCCGCAACCATAGTAGATATAGCGTGCTCTCGATCCGTCTTTTAGTTTTTTGAATTTCTCTTGTGCGCTAATGCCCGAATTACATAAGCCGCATTTCATCAGTTTAGTAAAAGCGAATTCTTTCCCCATTTGTCTAATATGAGTGTTGCCATTGAGTTTATCTTGAACTTCATCGAATAGTTCTTTAGATATAATTGGTTCGTGCTTACCTGGGTAAATATTCCCACTTGTTTTAGGATATTCCATCTGTCCATAGTAAAATTTATTTCTTAGAATAGTATGAACATTACTAAGTGACAGCGGCTTGCCACTCCTTGCCTTAAAGTTTACTTCAATAAG
>CAYGIU010000003.1:0-22143 GCA_964350015.1 uncultured Gammaproteobacteria bacterium | reverse complement strand
ATGTTATACTACTTTCATAGTTAAGTTCTTCACAAAGCTCCGACAGTCTATTGTTTAAGAACCTATGAGCGAAAGGGGAAATTTCGTTCGTAGATTCTTAAACAATATTTCTAAAATAACGGAGAAAAACAAATGATGAAGTTCATAGCTATCATATTCGCAATTTTTGCAATCAGCATTTCAGCAGACGCTCAGACAATCGATTTATCCGGCGCAACTGTAACAACAGTTACATATACAAACGTTTTAGCAGTAGATAACTCTACTGGTAAAATGACACCGGTTGCGTTACAGATCATGCAGATTACAAAAGCCGACGGTACTGTTGAAAGTTTTGTTAAAACTGATGATTCTTCTTTAAAGAATATCAGAACAAAATATGCTAACGGAACCTTTGCAGGTAATGTTGAATTAAACTCAGAATGGAAAATATTCTCTTACTCCAGAAGTAATAGATACAGTATCGATACAGATACTAACACCCCATTCAGAGATAGCCAGTTAGTCTGCAAATAAGTTTAATCCCCAAAAATTTAATCCTCAGTTCTTTCCCCAATTTTTCCTCCTCAAAGGCGGTCCTGATATTAACATAAGTTAATATCTCGGCCGCCTCTTTTCGTTTTAGAGCGATTTGGATAAACAAAAACCCCTCCGTAAAACGGAAGGGTTTTTTAATGCCAAAGGGATTACCAACGGCGGTCGCGGGGTTCGCGTGCCGGTCGTTCAGCCATCGGACGAGCTTCTGAAACATTGATAGTGCGACCATCAAGGTCAGAACCATTCAATGTAGCAACTGCGTTAGCAGCTTCTTCATCAGTAGTCATCTCGACGAAACCGAATCCTTTTGAACGGCCCGTAGCGCGATCCATAATAATGGATGCTGATTCTACAGTACCAGCCTGTGCAAAGTGATCGCGCAAACGATCGTTAGTGCAGGCAAAAGGAATTCCGCCGACAAAGAGTTTCTTAGCCATAGCTAGAGAAGTCTTAAGAATTAAGGTTGTAAGGCGACCTTCGTCATGTGATTCTCAAGAAACCGCTAGGCTTTTGGGAAGGCGGAAAACCGCGCAAACGTGAACGAGACACTTACAAACATTTAAAATCTAACAAGATTTTTATTAGCTGTCAATCCTGCTTATTTATTGAAGTTTTCTTGGGCTTGGTCCCAATTTATAATATTCCAAAAGGCGCTAATATATTCAGCTCGCTTATTTTGATACTTAAGATAATAGGCATGTTCCCAGACATCAAGCCCGATTATCGGTTTTGTATTGGAACTTTGTGGAGAGTCTTGATTAGGCGTTGAAATGATATGGAGCGCTCCACTCATGTTTTGTGCAAGCCATGTCCAACCGGATCCAAAATGGGCAGTTGCGGCTTGAGTAAACTGTTCTTTAAATAAATCAAAACTTTCAAAGTTTCTATTAATCGCTTCAAGAAGAGTTCCATTTGGCAAGACTCCATTATTAACTTTTAACAAAGGCCAGAAGAATGAATGATTAAGGTGACCTCCGCCGTGATTGCGAACAGCGCCGCGTATATCTTCTGGGATTGATTCAAGATTTTTTAAAAGTTCTTCGAGACTTGTATTATATAGTTCCGGATGTAAATCGAGTGCAGCATTCAATTTATCGACATAAGTCTGATGATGCTTACTATGATGGATTTCCATAGTTTGCGCATCAATAAACGGTTCAAGCGAATTGTATGCATAGCCTAATTCAGGAAGAGTGTATTTTTGCATAGAGTTGATTTTTATGTTTAGATATAGGGATTATAACACATGGACAAGAAAAAACGCATTATCGTCGGATTATCGGGCGGCGTCGACTCATCAGTTGCCGCTGCTTTGCTTATAAAAAAGGGATATGAAGTAATTGGCGTATTTATGCGCAATTGGTCGGAAGATGTAGGAGAATTTTCTTGTAGCTGGTCAGAGGATTTAGAAGATGCGCGCCGGGTTGCTCAATTACTAGGAATTAAGTTTTACGTTTGGAATTTTGAAAAAGAATATCGTAAAGAAGTTATCGGATATTTTTTCCGCGAGTATCAGGCCGGTAGAACGCCAAATCCGGATGTTATGTGTAACCGTGAAATTAAGTTTAAATTATTTTTAAAAAAAGCCATGCAATTCGGCGCCGATTACGTTGCAACGGGACACTACGCTCGAATTGCTCATCGCAGCAACGAATATCATTTGTTACGGGGTAAAGATTCAAATAAAGATCAAAGTTATTTCTTATGTACCTTAGGTCAAAAAGAATTAAGTCGCAGTCTTTTTCCAATTGGTGAATATACTAAACCGCAAATCAGAAATCTCGCTAAAAAACTAAAGCTACCAACTTTTAATAAACCGGATTCGCAAGGCATTTGTTTTATCGGTGAAATTGATGTTCATGATCTATTGCGACGCAATGTCAAAATGAAACCGGGAAATATTGTTGATGTTGCCGGAAAAATATTAGGTAAGCATGAGGGCTTGCCGCTCTATACTATTGGTCAGCGCGGTGGCTTGGATATTGGTGGAACTGGACCCTACTATGTTGTAGGAAAAATTGAAAAGAAAAATACAGTTATTGTCAGTAATAATCCTAATGATGAATTATTGTGGCGTAAGGAATGTATTGTCGGAGAACTAACTTGGACCCGCAAGATTGAGATTCCTAAAAAATGTGAAGTAAGTATTCGCTATCGGCACCCGGCCTATAAAGCGACAATTGAAATTCTTAAGAATAAAAAACTTAAGGTTACTTTTGTCGAAACGCAACGAGCAATAACGCCGGGTCAGTTAGCAGTATTTTATAACGGCGATGAACTTCTTGGTTCAGCTGTAATTGAAAGCGTGATATAATTTAAATCTATGCGACAAGAAATTGAAGTTAAAGCCAAAGTAGGGAATCTCGAAGCAGTAGCCGAAAAACTACGGTCTTTAGGGTGCGAAATTTCTGAGCCCGCAATTCAAGATGATACTATTTTTGTAAATTACACCAGCGCGTATGACGAAGCCGTCTCGGGAGAAGGAATGAATTTTTTACGCATTCGTAAAAGCAAAGGCAAAATTTTATTTACTATCAAGCAGCCACAAAGCAATGAATTAGATTGTCTGGAAAGGGAAGTTGAAGTTAATGATGCGCAGGAAATGGAAGAAGCAATTCTTTTGCTCGGTTATCACGAAGCAGTACAAGTTTATAAAATTCGCCGAAAAGCTAACTATAACGGATATGAAATTTGTTTGGATGATATTAGAGGACTAGGAACTTTTGTTGAAATAGAAAAAATTGCCGAGAATGAGAATGCAGAAATGGTTCAAGAAGAATTGTTTAACTTTTTGGAAAGCTTAGGAGTGAAAAGAGAAGATCGAATTACCAATGGATACGACACCTTAGTCTATCGTAAGACAATGCAGGAAAAATCATAATAAAAACTCGTCTTTTGACAAGTTTATTCCTTGGCGCTAGGATTCTATTAAATAAGATCTTTTAAACAATAAATAAATAAATCTTTCTCGGAGGAAGAGTATATGAAAACAATTCTGGCTATTCCGGTCGGTTTGTTCTTTTTCTTTTTGCCGGCATTAGTTGCATATTATGCATTATTCGCCACTGATCCTTTGCGTAGCGAGTCGCTTGTTGTGCTTGTCTGCATTGCACTCTTTTTCATGGGGCGAGGGATACTGAGGGAAGCTGAGGTCTCCTTTGCAAATAAAATTGTGGCTGAATGTATTATCGTTTTCGCCTATCTGCCCTATATCTATTTAATTTCTTATGGATTTGGCAATAGTAGCTTAAACATATTAATATTTTTGATGTACACTCTCTTCACTGCTGTTTTAAGTGTAAAGCTATTCTCGTTGATTTCGCCGGACGTATTTGAATATGCGGCCCGCGACAAAAAGAATAGTTTTATCAAAGTAAGTATAAGCGCAGTCGGCCTACATTTATTTTGGATATTTTTTTGGTTTAGAGTGCTTAATGTATTTTATATCCCGGTCGAGCTTAGTATTTTTATTGGAATAATATTAATACTTGTCTCAATCTTGTCCTGGTCTTTCATAAAAGATTTTCCTCAAGCTTTAAGTCAGATTAGTTCAACAATATATTTTAGTTTTTACGCAATCTCTGCTATTGGCTTAACTGTGTTTATAATAAAATGGATAGAGGAGCCTAGCTTTTTATTTCCTAACGCTGTGGAAATGACAATTGGTCAGCAGCTAATTAATTTTTTGTTTGCAGCTTTTTGGATTGTATATACTGTGTATAGCTATAAAAGATCAAATGCATTAGAAAAAAAATGCACTACTCAGATTGCTGAATAAGCAAAATACAAATTATCCTGTCTTTTACAGACAGGATTTTATTTTCCAAGAATCGACGACTTTTTGAACATCAGCCAGATTTTCAGTTTCCATTAACTGGACTCGCAGTTCTTTGGCTCCATCAAAACCATTAGCATAAGCTTTGTAATGCTTACGCATGATATGAAAAGATTTATGTTCGCCAAGTAATTCAACGAATAATTTCGTATGTTGGATCATAGCGCTAAGTCGTTCTTCGACTGTTGGAATTTTTTCGGCAAAGAGCCACGGGTTGCCAAAGATTGCTCGGCCCAACATAATTCCGTCGCAGCCCGTTTCTTCTACTTTTTTTCGGCCATCCGCCAAATCAAGAACGTCGCCGTTACCGATGATTAAGGTCTCTGAGCCTTTAGCAATTTGAACGGCTTGAGTTATCGTTTCCCAATGAGCCGGAACTTTTGACATTTCTTTCCGGGTTCGAGCGTGAATAATAATCGCGGCCGGTTTTTCTTCTAAGAGCACGGGCAGCCATTCATCTAAGATATTTCTGCCATCGCCAATACGAGTTTTAATTGAAAGAGGTAAGTTTGGAGCACCGGCTTTAGCAGCGCGCATTAATTCGCGAGCTAATTCAGGTTGTCTAATTAAAGCGGCGCCGGCCTTTTGTTTCATAACATTTTTATCCGGACAACCCATATTAATATCAATGCCATCAAAACCAAGCGAAGCGACAAGCTTAGCAGCTTCAAACATTTTTTCCGGATTTGAACCGAAGAGCTGAGCAACAATTGGATGTTCGAGCTCGCTATATTTAAAATCAATCAAGAGCGCTTCGCGGCCCGGAGAACAGAGACCGTCGGCGGAAACAAATTCAGTATAAAAAACATCGGGCTTGCCGTGTTCGGCAATAACTTGTCGAAAAGCGGCGTCCGTAACGTTGGCCATTGGGGCCAAAATAAAAAACGGACGAGGGAGGGATTTCCAAAATGACATATTAATTGAAAATTGCTCGGGCTCCGGCGATTAGTACAAAAATTCCTGCGGAGTTAAGAACAAAGGTTAGAATTACGAAATGCCACTTTTTCATTTTACTTGCGGAAAGTAATGTTACTCCTAATTCATCAGGTAGGGGAGAAGCAATAATAATTGCTCCGATAACCGGCGTCAGCCAAGCAAAATATGGCGTTTTAAAAATATGCATAAAAGGTCGGTTGGCAAAGCGCGTCACAATCGGTTCAAGTTCGATAAAGACTTTGTCTTTAAAAAAACTGAAAATGATAAAGTCTCCGAGAACCGAGCCTAACCCCGCTAATAGCGAAAGCTCATATATATTCAAGCTCTCTGCTAGTTTATAGAGAACGACCAAGGCTGGGGCAGCCGTAAAAGTCATAACAAAAAAGATTCCGGTCAAAACAGCGCCAAGATATCCCCATTCACCGATTTGGTTGATTAGGTTTTGTGCTGAGACTGTATTGGCCAAAAATAAAAAGACGACGACACTTATTCCTAAGAGAATCGTATTTTTGTATCGCCATTGTTTATAATTCAATATTCCCAACATACTGTAAGTTAGTATATGGGTAAAGCTATTGTTTTTCAATGCTGGTTTTTCTTTTTGTAAAAATGGGATATACTGGAATAACAAAATATACCCATATGATGAAGTTTATTAAAGATAATTCCTTAGTGCTTGGGCTGATTATTGCTTTAGCCGGAATGCTCGGGAGTCTCTATTTTAGTGAAGTAATGGGCCTTGTACCCTGTGCTTTGTGCTGGTATCAACGCATTGCTATGTATCCTTTGGTAATTATCTTTGCCGTTGGAATACTTAAAAAAACGAACCAAGCCTGGGATTATGCCGTTGCTTTTGTGCTTGCGGGCTTGATTATTGGTGTATATCAGTATTTATTAGTCCAGGGCTTTATTAGCGAAGCAATTGCAACTTGTTCGATCGGCGTTCCTTGCACTAAGCTCGATTGGAGCATGTTCGGCTTTATTAACATTCCTTTCCTGTCTTTATTAGCTTTCGTCTGTTTAGGTATTCTATATATAATCACTAGAAAGAAATAAATACATTTATATGATGCATATCGAAAAAGAATATAAGATATTTGCCGGCATTGCCCTTGGAGCAATTATCGTAGGCGTACTGTTATTCAAGTTTGGCAATCAAGTGCCTTCTGCTCCTATATTAGAGCCTCGTGCAAGCGCCTACTCTAAGGGAGCGCCTCAAGCGAAGGTTGTAATGACTGAGTTTGGAGATTTCCAATGCCCGGCTTGTTATACAGCGCAAAGTGCCATTGAGAAGCTATTGGGAGAATATCCTAGTGATTTGCGCTTAGTGTTCAGGAATCTCCCACTTACGAGTCATCCATATGCGCTTATTGCCGCTCAGGCAGCAGAATCAGCTGGTGCTCAAGGTAAGTTTTGGGAAATGCATAATACCTTATATGCAAGACAGCAAGAGTGGGGAGATCCTAATAAAGGAACCAGCGAGGAGCAAGCTCGAGCGTTTTTTAGCGCCTATGCGGAAGGTATCGGACTTGATATGAATAAGTATAATGCTGATATGGCGGGCACAACCTATCAGGATGTTATTAGACAAGATGTAGAAGCCGGAACTAAAGCCGGTGCTAACGCAACACCGACTTTTTATATGAATGGTGTTAAGGTGGCTGATCCTAGTTACAATTCCTTAAAAGCTGCTTTTGAGGAAGCCATGAAAAAATAAGTTTTAAAAAGCCGCTCGCGTGAATCGCGGGCGGTTTTTTATTTCCAGGAATCAACGTATTGTCCTAATCCCTTTTTAATAAATTTATTTTTGAGTTTGGTAGTTTTAAGAAGATAAGAAATGAGAGAGCTCAGATTGATGTGATAGCGATTTTTTGAGACTATAAACTTCACAGTCTCAGCCTCAATAGCGCGACGAATAGTTTTAGTTTGAACACCACCAAATTTAGCCGCTTCGGAAACAGAAATCCACAGAGGTTGCTCAACTTCCTTTGGTGCAATGATTTCCTTTTTTATAATCTTTTTTGACATGGAAAGGAATAATCTTTTTAAGTCTACGTTACTCTAGACTTAAGTATATATATTAAATCTATCTCTATGTTTAAGTCTAGGAAAACCTAGACTATTCTAGACTTGTATCTTTACTTGGCATCTTCGCACAGAAAAATATATAAATCAAGATGCGCTTTTTACTGAGATAAAATGCTTGCCAGTCTTATTATATTATGTTATTTTAATATACACGAGATTACAGGCTGTACCTAAAGTATAGCAATAAAAGGGTTACTGTAACGCTTTTATTTTTTTTACGTAATACTAATGGACAAGTCAAAAAAGCCCTCGATCTTCGGGGGGGAACAAGTTCTCTTTTTACGGTTGAAAAAGCATAAAGATAAGCAGGCATATATAGAGGCCTACGATCTTTATATTAGTCAAATTTTTCGATTTGTTTACTTTAAAATAGGTAATAAAGAAGAAGCCGAGGATATAACATCTCTCGTGTTCCTCAAGTGCTGGAATTACATATATGAAGGTAATCTTGAAACTAAGGACACATTAAAATCTCTTCTATATAAGATCGCGCGTAATACAGTCATTGATCATTACCGAAGCTCTAAGAAGCGCGACACTGTTTCATTAGATCAAGCTGCTGAGCTTGTTGATGAAAAACAAAATCTTGAAACAGAGATTGCTGTCGGAATGGAATTCCAACAACTTATCAGTGAACGACTTCCGAAACTTAAAGAAGAATATCGTGATGTTATTATTTTGCGCTTCATCAATGAATTATCTATTACCGAAATTGCCCGTATCTTAGGAAAGAGCAGTGGTAACACTCGCGTACTTGTCCACAGGGCACTCCAATCCTTACAAGACATTTCTGATTCTGATTCTGACGAAAGTTTAAATCAAAAATAAGAACATGACTGAAAAAGATCTCATAAAGAATTTAGCGGCGTTGCAAAGTGTTGCGCCTGATCAAAGCTGGGTTAAAAAAAACCGAGACCTTTTGTCATATCAAATTTTCAACGGCGCCGAGTATAGTGAAACTAAACTAGGTTTCTTTGACCGTTTCTCACTTATTTCAAAACGCATTTTGCAACCTACGCCAATCGCCGCCTTCATCGCCGTTTTCTTTATGGCCAGCATGGTATTCGCCTCACGCAACCTAACACCAAATGATCCTTTATATATTGCAAAGACTATTAGTGAAAAAGCTCAGTTAGCCGCTACCTTCAATGAAGTAAGTAAAGCAAGATTAAATCTTGAGTTTGCGGGACAACGCGCCGTTGAAATGGAAAAGATTACATCTAACGATCAATCCGAAGCCGATAAGGTTCAGCAGCTCGAATCACTAGGTGCCAGCTTTAAGAAAGAAATTGAATCAGCTCGCGTTCGGATGAGTAAGATAAATCCAGTTACTCCAGCAGTTTCAGAAGAAACCGAAGAAGGCGTTGTTAGCGCCGGAACTGAAAAAGACGCCAATGGAATTCAGATTGAAACTAATGATACGGAAAAAGATTTATTTGAAGCTGAGAAATTATTCAACGCCAAAGATTATAACGGCGCCGCTGCCAAACTTGAACAGATTGGACGCCAACTTAAATAAACAGTTTTCGCTGTTCATCTTTTGAATCGCCATGGATTCAGAACTGAACTGCGCAAATTGAAAATTGGTAAAAAAACATGTCATACATCGAAAGATTAGTAGTTAATGATGAAAGCAAGACTACAATTTTGTATGACGAACATATGGTGCGCTATCGTTTTATCGCGCCATTAGTAAAAAATAAAAAAGTGCTTGATATTGCTTGCGGTTCTGGATACGGCGCCGCCCTTTTGCATAAGGCCGGAGCGGAATCAGTGCTCGGTATTGATCTTGATGAAGCAGTAATTGCTGAAGCGAGAAAACAATATCCGGGAATCGAGTTTAAGGCGGGGGACGCCGGAAAGCTTGATCTAGCTAATGAATCAATTGATGTTATTACATCATTTGAAACAATTGAACATTTACCGGCAATTGAGCAATATCTTAGTGAGTTAAAACGAGTAATAAAAGAAACAGGATTAGTGAGTATTTCTACTCCAAACAAAAAAGTTTTTGGACAGAAAAATCCTTTTCATATTAAAGAGTTTACTAAAGAAGAGTTTGAGGCCGTACTCCGGAATCATTTTCCAGTAGTGCGGATTTTTGAGCAAAAGAACGCTTTAAGCTCATTTATATTGAAAGACACTGAAAAGGGAAATATATTAATTAATGATGATAAGAGTGAAGCTTTATATTTCATTGCAGTTTGTTCAAAGAAAGAAATCGAGCTTGATCTAAGCTCAGTTATTTCGACAAATATTTCAGCATTGAAAAATTGGGAAAACAATCCGGGATGGAAATTAGTTAATGCTATATATAAAGTTTTACAAAAATTAAAAATTGTTTAAGTACTGTTGATGTATCAGCCTACTATATAGATAGTAAGTTGATACATCCACGGTAAGCCCAGATATGACAAGCGTTGTATATGGAGCCTGGATAGACCTTCCGAATCGCTTCTAGTGATTGGCGGGCAGTAAAGCAAAAAAGGTCGATTGTCTTTGGACAAGCCTTACTCAATTTTTTTCGCAAGAAGAAAATTGCATTATAAACCTTGAAAGTTTTTGAAGAGCATTCGATGATACATCGATTTAGCTTTTCTCCGCATCTAGGTGAATATACCTAGCTCGCCTGTGAGAAGATCTCGGGCGTTGCAATGCGGGGCGTGAATTTCCCTATGCAATTTACTCCCTTTTTTTAGTTGGTTTATTCAGCTAGATGCGGGGAAGCGGGATTCCGATTGATGTATTGTACGCAATTCAAGAACTATAAGGAATTTACTGTACTTATGAACACTTTACGTAAGATTTTTGCAAGCGCATTGGTGTTGGGTATGGCTTTCAGCTACTTGGCGGTAACCACTCCAGCCCACGCAGCTGCTGCCGGAACAAACATTAAGATGGCTGGTCTTTCGACCGTTTACTATCTTGGTGCTGACAACAAGCGCTATGTCTATCCGAATGATCGTACCTACAAATCTTGGTACGTTGATTTCTCAAACGTCCAAACAGTTTCTCAGTCTGAACTCGAGAGCTATTCTTTGGGCGCTAACGTAACCATGCGCCCAGGCACATGGCTCGTTAAGATCACAACAAACCCTAATGTATACGCGGTTGAACCAGGCGGAAAACTCCGCTCAATCGTTTCTGAATCTAACGCCATTTCTTTGTGGGGCGCCAACTGGGCCAGCAAAGTAGTTGACGTTGCAGACGGTTTCTTCACCAACTACACAGTTCAGGGTCCATTGACTGCTGGTATGTACTCAGCTGGTTCACTTGTTAAGATGTCGAACTCAGCAGATGTATACTACTTCGATGGTACTAGCTACCGAAAATTCGCTAGCGAAGCTGCCTTTATAGGTAACCGCTTCCGCTTCGACTTCGTAGCAACTGCTCCAAACACAATGACCTTCACTCCTGCGGGAACTATGATCACTGGACCTGAATCCAGCTTGATCGACACTTCATCAGGTGCTGGTGGTTCTATCACAGGATCTGGCTTGTCAGTAGCTTTGGCTTCTGATACTCCAGCTTCAGCAACCGTGCCTTCAAACGCCACTGGTGTTAAAATGGCTAAGTTTAACTTCACTGCCGCTAACGACGGTGATGTTATCCTTTCTGATTTGACTATTAAGCGTACTGGCGTCGGTGCAACAACTGAATTGTCAAAGCTTTACCTCTATGACGGTGCTACTCGTTTGACCTCTGGTCGTACTATTAGCGCTAGCTCAAATGAAGCTGTCTTTTCTAATGTTGGCGTTACAATCACCAAGGGTACAACTCGTTCCCTGACTGTTGTTGCTGACATTGCAAACGCTTCAAGTGGAAGCCACGCTCTTCAGATTGAATCAGCCGCAAAGGTTGTTGCCTCTGGCGCAACTGTTTCCGGTTCATTCCCATCCACTGGTAACACAATGTCATTATCAACAACTTCTGCTGGTAAAATTGACGTTGATTCCAATGGTACAGATTACACACGAAAGGTTGGCGAAACCAACGTTGAAATCGGTAACTTCTCAGTTTATGCAAATAACACAGAAGATGCTTGGTTTAAGGGTATTACTCTCTACAACAGTGGTCGCGACGTTATCAATAACGTTAAAATCTACCGTGGTAGCGACTTAGTAGGAACTGCAACAAAGAGCGGAACTAACTTCGTTGTCACTTTGACTAACCCAATTGAAGTTTTGAAAGGTAACTCTGTATCTTTCGTAGTCAAGGGTGATGTTTCAGGACGCGATGGCGACACCGCCACTTTGTATGTTCGTTACAAGACCGATGTTATGACAACCGGTAAAACCTATGGCTTCGGTCTAGGATTTGACGGAACTCTTGGCAGCGCCAACTCTTATGTTGAAGAAGTAGACTCAAGTCCACTTAACAACGTAACTACTGTTGATGCTGGTCAATTGACTGCGGCCTTTAATGGTCCTTCTGCTGGAAGCGTATCCAAGAACACTAACGATATTGTTTTGATGAACTTCAGCTTGACCCCTCAGGCAGCTGTTGAAATCAGCAAAATGACTGTTTATATCGGTGGTGCCAACTTGATCGCTGCTGATATCGATAATCTTGAAGTCAAGATTAACGGTTCAACTGTTGCTTCAACTGCAGCTGTCCTTGCTGACGATGACAACGATATCTCAACTGGTACCGTTGGACATAACACCTTTACCGATACCTTCACATTGCCAGCTGGTCAAACCGCTGCCGGTCAGATTATTATTGACATCAATAATAGCGCTACCGGTAACGAGACCATCAAAGCTGCTTTGATGAGCCTTACCAACACAACTTATTGGACAATTAAAACAACTGACGGTGACACTGTTACCGACATTGTTCCATCCGGTAATATTGCTGGTAACCTTATGAGCGTTATCGCTGCTAGCTTGGCTGTTAACTTGGGTTCAAACCCAGCTAACGGATCTAGCTATGTTAAGGGTTCAACTAACGTTCCTGTTGTTGGCTATGCCTTCACAGCTGGAACCGCTGTTGATGTTAAAGTTACTTCAATTATGTTGACTGCGTACACCGCTGATGATGGAAACATTAACGCCGGTGCTACTGAAATCAACCAAGCTTCAGGCGCCGCTGATGTAATGGTCGCTGTTGGCCTTTATGTTGACGATGTTTTGATTGCCCCTAAGAAGTCTTTGACTGTTAACGCATCCACAATTACTGTCACCTTCGACAGTTTGAACTGGGTGATTCCTAAGTCTGTAACTAAGAGCATTGTTGCCAAGGCTGATATCTCAACAACCGCTCCATTGAGCGCAACTGATGACGAAATCGCTTTGACTATTGCTGTTTTGGGAGATGTAACTGCTGAATACGGTTCAGGTACTAACTTGGCCGCTACTTTGCCAACTACAAACACCACAACTCCATCAATTGCTCAGCTTGTAACTGCTGGTGGTACTATTGCCATGGCTCTAGATGCAAGCTCACCTTTGGCCAGCCTTGTTACTTCTGGTACTCAGAACGTTACTTACACTAAGGCTAAGTTAACTACTACTAAGGAAGCCTACCGAGTTACTAAGCTTCGTTTGACTAACTCTGCTAACGACTCTAACTTCACATCTCTCATGATTGCTTATAAGAATGAGGCTGGTGCTGATGTTACTGCGACTGCTCCGTTAGTTGGCGGAACTGCTAACTTCACATTCCCTGCTGGATCTGAAGTATACTTGGCTAAGGATGCCGACACTAGTATTACTGTTAAAGCCAACATGAACACCACTATTGGTGGTGCTGCAAACGGCGCTGGTTCAACTATTACTGTTGAAAGCGACGCCGGTTTTGAAGCCTACGGTGTTTCATCTGGTGAACAAAAAACAACTACAACTGGTTCTGACGCTGTTGGTAAGACTATGACTGTTTATGAAAGCAAGCCTTCGTTTGCCTTCGATAACACAGGCATTAGCACTTTGCCATCCGGTAGCACTTCACAGTTAGTTGCTAAATTGGTTGTTACTGCTGATGCAGGTAAGGATATTACCTTCAACACAGCAACTGGTGGTGAAGTAACATTCGCCCTCAACGTAATCAACCCAGTAGTAATTGGTGGTGACGATGACGTAGTTACTCTTAAGGATGATAACGGTACCACTTTGGATACCGACACCTTAGACTTTGCGTCTGGTGCACAAACTGTAGTGTTTGACTTCTCAACCACTAACTTGACTGTTGCTGCTGGTACTTCTGAAACTATCTTCGTTTACGCTGATACTTCAGAATTACTTGCTGGTGGCGACATGTTGCAGTTCTGGTTGGATGACGGTGCCGCTTCGAACGTTGAATGGAGCATTAACAACGTTGGTGTGTTTGAACACGCTGACATCTTGTTCCGCAACGATCTATTCGGTCCAGTCATGTACACCCCTGTCTAAGCTATTAGCTTAAACTAGGTGTCCATTTAATTGCCTTCGGGTAATTAGGACGCAAAACCCCCTCCGTAAGGAGGGGGTTTTGTTTTGTTTGAGTGAGAGTGCTATAATAGAAACATATGAAACAGCTTTTCTATTATAAAGTAGCTGTATTTTGTGCGTTTGCGTTCATCGTAGGCGGGTTTTTTGTTGCCAATGAAGTTCAGGCTGCGCCCGGCGACGTTCGCGTGACAGTAACTCGTCAAGGTGATGACGCTGCGCTTGAAGGCGCTCTTGTTGAAATAAAATGTTCGGGTGGAGATTATACTGCTTTTGATGGCAGCCCGTTAACCGACGCAAGTGGACAAGTTATTGGTGCTCCGCCAGCCGGCGCTAATTGCGACTCTGATGAAGAGACTATTAATGCACGAGTTAGTTTAGAAAATTATGTTACAAAAAATAATGAAGGGGGTTTTATTCAGGGATGGTTTGCAGCATCTGATCCAAATGAAATTACACTTAGCGCGGTAGAGTTTGCTTTTTCAGTGTATGTTGCTGATCAATTTGGGACAGCAATAGATACAGTAGATACTATACAGTTCAACGGCAATGCGCCGACCCTACAAGACCCAGTCGAAACTAATCGTTTTTACTGGGCTGACAGTAGTGCCTCCGGCCGGGAGTTAACTATTGAGAAAGATGGTTATGTTGCATTTTCGACAACAAATATCGGAGGAAAGGATATTTCAACATCACAAGCCGAACAGGTGCTCATAACGTTAGGAAATAATGCAGTGTGCTCAGGTCAAATTAGCGTGGCTACTAACTGTTTAGGATTGGAATACGGATATGTATATCCAAGAATTCAAAATGAGTTAGGAACGAACTTAAGTGGGGTAACACTTACGGCAGGTTCATCAAACGCCCTTTGTGTCGAGGGAGTAAGTGGTTGGTACTGTCCAATACCTTTATTTGTATTTAGCTCAACTGAATATAATGCAGTAAAAGATGGTTATGTAACAAAGACACTTTCGGGCGGAGGAGTCGGAATTGATGATCGTGGCGCTCATACTGATCCTCAGGTGGTTCGAGGCGATATTACCGGAGTGCTATTTAGCCACAAATTTGTTATTGTCGACGAATTGGGAAATAACTTGACGCCTGATAGCGTCAATGCCGGAACGGCGGCACAGGCCTGTCCTCTTTCTGCCAACATCGCTTATTGCGCGATTTTGCTGGCTGATGATAATACTCTCTCCAACGGTGCTGTCGTCGTTAAGAACGGCTATGTTACTTCGGCCGCCGCGGATGTTCCGCTCGCCGGTAACCGAACTATCGGTGCTAGCCCGCAGCAGCTAACAACAATGACAAGCACCAATGGTTTAGATTTTAGTCATCGCGTAGTAGTTAAAGATGAATTAGACAACAACCTGACACCAACTTCGGCTACTGCGGGCGCTGCCAGCGTGGCTTGCACAATTTCAGGCAATAATGTCTATTGCCCGGTACAGATCGGCAGCGACAATATACTTTCCAACGGCTTTGTCGTGAATAGAGATGGTTATGTGACAACGTTGGCCGCTGATGTCCCGTTGGCTGGGAATAGAACACTAGGAACGAGTGCCCAGCAAGTTACGACCATGACGACACTCAACGGACTTGATTTTGCAGTCAAAGCTATTATTACAAATGGAACGGCCGCGTCGGTAAGAACTGGAAATTCCTTAGCTGTTACTTGCGCAGAAAATGGAGTAACTGGAATATATTATTGTATTGTTCCATTGGCTCATACGGCTACATTAGTTAGTGCGTCTAAAAGCGGTTTCGTAAGTAACTCTGCCTCATTTACTGATCGTACTGCGGCAAGCGATGCGCAACGAATAGTTAGCTTTAATTTGGTTGTAGAGTCATCGGGCACCCCAATTTGGGTTTTTACACAACAAATTCCGCCAGTGGTTTCAGTAGTTGAGTCACCAACTCCGCCCAAAGATATAGTTACGCGAATAAATGAAGAAGCTGCATTAGTGTTTGCTCAAAGTGACCCCTCTGCTTATTTTAAAAACACCGGAACAGAATCTACTCTTATTCTTGGTTCAGGTGAACGACAAGCCGCAATCAGTTCGTTTATTGAAGCCTATGGAAAAAATCCAACAACACTTGCTGACTGGATTGATATTTTAAATATTGCTAATGGTCGTTGGCCGATTACCGTAAATAAAACAGTAGAAGCTCGTGCCTATATTAATTTTAGACTTGTCTACGGTCGTAATGCTGATATGAAAAATTCAACTGATGTAAACGCATTAAAAATGATGGGTTATGGAGTACGTGGTGCTTTTCCTCGAAATCTTAATTCTGAACGTGCGGCCATCGCACGGTTTAAAACAATCTTTGGATTTAATCCTACAACGGCTCGTCATTGGAATATAATGAGAGCGATTGCGTATTCGGGAGTAGAAAAATAGATTCTTTAATTTTTAATTGATGAAGCCTCAATACATCAAGCTGGTTGTCTTCTTTGCGTTTATTATAAGCGTCGGTATTTTTTTCGTAGCGCATAAAGCTGAAGCTGCGGCGGGGGATATCGTCATCACAGTTCATGACCAGTTTGATGACGCGTATACTGATGGTTCTGCATCTGCGGCCAGTATTGCCTGTCCTGGGGGAACGGCAGTTGAGCGTACTAATGGTAACGGTGGGGGAGATATTATCTTTTTAGCGGCTGATATTGGTAATGGGACTACAGCCGAGTGTGATGATGGCGAAGCGTTTACCGTGGAGTCAGTAACCATGGATGGTTTTGTCGAAGTAAATGACACTAGTCTAACAACTTATTCAACTGCAATTCAAAATAATTCCACTGTTAATTTATTGTATGCTCATAAAATAAATGTGGTCGACGAGCTTGGTAATCCGATTACACCAACAGAATCTCGTACGGTTGATGATGAAACCGTCTGTTTTACGATTGTTAATAATGCGGTATATTGTGCAATAATTCTTGATGCTGACAATAATGATCACTTAATAATTCCAAAGGATGGATATGTTACAAGCGGTGAGCTAGATGTTCCATTAGCGGGGACCCGCGGGAGTCAAACTGATCCGCAAATAGTTACAACAATGACAACAAGTAACGGTCTTAAATTTAGTCATAAGTTTATAACTAAAGATGAATTGGGAAATAATTTAACCTTAACAAGTGCGACGGCCGGTGCTTCAAGTGTTGCTTGTTCGATTAGTGGAAATAGCACTTATTGTCCGATTGCTCTTGCTGACG
The DNA here is from genome assembly GCA_964350015.1 of uncultured Gammaproteobacteria bacterium. GTDB lineage: Bacteria > Patescibacteriota > Patescibacteriia > Patescibacteriales > Patescibacteriaceae > Patescibacterium. The sequence goes on along the minus strand of CAYGIU010000003.1, from coordinate 5,102 downwards.
ACGATACCCTTAGTAATGGTTTGGTTGGAGTTAGAAGCGGTTATGTTTCAACGGTCGCGGCTGATGTTCCCTTGCTGGGAAACAGAACAGATGGCACTAATTTCCAGCAAGTAAAAACAATGACTACGGCCAATGGATTGGATTTTGCATACAAATTTATTGTTGTAGACGAATTGGGGAATGCTGTGGTGCCTGACACTGCATCGGCTGGTACAATTCTTCGTTCCTGTACTATTAGTAGCAATAACGCTTATTGTCCTATTGCAACAAATAATGACAACTTTCTTTGGACTGGGCTTGAAGCTGCCAAAGACGGATATGTCACCACTCTTCAGGAAGATGTTCCATTTATAACTGGTCGAGGCTTGGATACTAACCCACAAGAGGTTATCACCATGACAAGTGTAAACGGCATGCGTTTTGCAATTAAAGCAACGATAACTAAACAAAGTGATGCGACTGCTTTATCTGGTGCTGCAGTAACTAGCGGCGACGCCCTAGCGATTAGTTGTATCGAAAATGGAGCGACAGGAATATACTTTTGTGCAGTTCCAGTTGCGCATACCGGTGTTGTAGTGAGCGCTACAAAAAGCGGTTTCGTAAGTAACTCCGCTTCGTATACTGATCGCACTGCGGCAAGCGATGCGCAACAAACTGCTAGTTTTAGTTTGATTATGTCATCTTCCGGCACGCCAGCTTGGATATTCACGCAACAAAATCCACCAGCGCCGATTGAGCAAGAAATAATTGCGCCAGGCACTCCTAAAGATATCGTTACGCGAATAAATGAAGAAGCTGCTTTAGTATTTGCCCAAACTGATCCCTCTTCTTATTTTAAAAATACCGGGACTGAAACAACTTTTGTTTTAGGTTCTGGCGAACGCCAAGCCGCTACTAGTTCATTTATTGAAGCCTATGGAAAGAATCCAACAACACTTGTTGACTGGATTGATATTTTAAATATTGCTAATGGTCGTTGGCCGATTACAGTAAATAAAACAGTAGAAGCTCGTGCCTATTTAAACTTTAGAGCTGTATATGGACGCAACGCTGATATGAAAAATTCAACCGACGTTAATGCTCTTAAGATGATGGGTTATGGCGTACGTTCTATTAAAACTCGTGACTTAACAGTTGAGCGTATCGCCATAGAACGTTTTAAAACTATATTTGGGTTTAACCCGACTACTGCTCGTCATTGGAATATAATGAGAGCGATTGCGTATTCGGGAGTTATTAGTTAAAGACATGACGCCTGAGCGCGAGAAAAAAATTAAAACAGTCATTGCCCGCCGACAAGAGGGAATTATTGTTTTAGAAGATATTCATGATCCTCATAATGCTGCCGCGGTAATGCGCAGTTGCGATGCTTTTGGTTTTCAAAAAGTATGTTTTATTACAGAAAAGGAAAAACGTTTTAATCCGCGTCGAGTAGGGAAGTTATCATCAGCTTCGGCTAGTAAATGGCTAGATCTTGAATATTTTAAATCTACTAAGCTTTGTATCCGTTCCTTAAAAGCTCGGGGTTTTCATATTATCGCTACGGCTTTAGATGAAAAAGCGACAGCTTTAAGTAAGCTGGATTTGACCCGTCCTAAAATAGCTCTCATGTTCGGCAATGAACACCGGGGATTGTCAAAAGAGGCTCTTAAATTAGCCCACGAAACTGTGTATATGCCAATGGTTGGCTTTGTTCAAAGTCTTAATTTATCGGTTACAGCGGCAATTTTGCTCTATGAAACAGTGCGTCAAAGGTCTCAAAAAAAGGCTAAAAAAAGCTATTTTTTAAGCAAAAAAGCCCAAAATAGGCTTTTAAAGAGCTGGACCTAAAAAGCTTGTTGACTTTTTTTATAATCCATGTTATACTTCAAATCATCAATTAAAAGATATTATGGCAGGAGAATCCATTTTAGACAAAATCATGACACAAAAGCAGGCCGAAAAGATCGGTCGTCTTCATGTGTCTGACATTATTGAAACACTATTAGGCCGCTTGAATGAACGCGAACGCGACATTTTAAAGCGTCGTTTTGGTTTGAACCAGGCAGAACGCTCTACCTTAGAAGAAATCGGACAAAGTCATAATTTGACCCGAGAACGCGTCCGCCAAATTGAAACCGGAAGTGTTGCCAAGCTTAAAAAGCTTGAGGATTTGTCTACTCTTGTTTATGATCTTAAATCGTTAGTTACTCTTTTACTCGAAGATCACGGCGGATTAATGGATCGTGAATACTTATTTGATATCTTACTTACTTTGGCTCTTGATCGTTCACGAGCTAAGGTTGAGGATTTGCCAATTTATCGCAATCATTTCAACTTCCTTATTTCTAAAATAATGGATACGGATATTGCACTCTTAGAACATTTGCCGAACTTTAATGCGAGCTTTAAGCTCCGTTATCAAGAGCTTGATCACATTGAAGCTTTGGCTAAGGAATTACTTACCAAAATTAAGACAGCTAAGAACTTGTTTATCACTGATGAACTGCTTACACTTGTTAAGGATTTGGAAAGCTATAAAAAGAGCGAACCTAAGTTTGCCTCTAAGAACGGACTTGATTTAACAGAATCGTTACGCGGTATCTTACCTGATAATGAATTAAGTTCTGCTAATGATGACAAGCCGTTATTCTCAATTTTGAAATCAATTGCTGATTTGGAACAGAATAAATTTGGTCACTGGGGACACAGCGATTCTCGCGAAGTGAAACCAAAAACAATTAACGATAAAATCTACCTCGTCTTAAAGCACAATGGTAAGCCAATGCATTACGAAGACATCTCTAAGACAATAAACGAGACTGGCTTTGACGGGAAGAAAGTTAATACAGCAACAGTTCATAACGAACTTATCCTTGACGGAAAATACGTTTTAGTTGGCCGCGGATTATATGCTCTGAAAGAATGGGGATATTCCAAAGGCACTGTCGCCGATGTTATTACTGAGGTTTTGAAAAAAGCCAAACATCCGATGACTAAGAAAGAAATTACCGAAGAAGTGATGAAACAGCGTATGGTAAAGAAGACTACTATTGATCTCGCATTGATGAACAAGAAACGCTTCGAACGCCAGACAGGCAATAAATACGCTCTCGTAAAATAAACTTACGCAAAACCCGTCGCTTTTCAAGCGGCGGGTTTTGTTATATATACTTTCCATGCTAAAATTAAAGTAATTATGACGATTACCCTTGACCTATCAGGTCTTGAATCATTATTGTACTTGCCTCCTACTACAGTGCTATATCGCTTGTTTTTTTGGTACTTTGGTTGGCTGCCGGCTGCTTTTGTCGTACTCAACGGAATACTGCATGTCTGGTTACATCATCGTCGTCACCTCTGGGGTCATCAACAAAAACATATACTTTTGGCAATCGATATTCCGCGAAACAACGCTCAATCGCCTCGCGCCGTTGAAAACCTTTTTACCTATTTTGCGGGTGCGCACGGAACGATTTCCTGGAAAGAAAAATGGTGGGATGGAAAATTCCAACTCTTATTTAGTTTTGAAATAGTTTCTATCGGTGGCTTTATTCAATTTTTGATTTTTACGCCGGAGAGTTTTAAAAACTTAGTTGAGTCAGCGGTTTATTCGCAGTACCCGGATGCTGAAGTGTATGAAGTAGAGGATTACACTAAAACTGCGCCTGATCGTTATCCGGATGAAGAATATGATTTATGGGGAACAGAATATATTCAAGTTGCCGAATCCGTATTACCAATTCGAACCTATCCGGAATTTGAGCATAAAATGGGTGAACCCGAAGTACAATGGAAAGATCCAATGGCTAGCTTAATGGACCTAATGAGTAGTCTGCAGAAAGGTGAACAATTGTGGTATCAAATTTTACTTATTCCAATTGATACGAGTTGGGTTAAGAAAAAAGATTTGTTTGTTAGCAAAATGTTAAAAGAAAAATTACCGGGCACGAAAGCTAACGGTTTTGTTGATCAGATCTTAGAATGGATGGGTGATATCAGCGAACAGATTTATTCTATCTGGGGAGATATTGAAGAGAAGAAAAAAAGTGATGATCCGCTTAAGATGATGAACTTGAAACCCGGTCAGAAAAAAATGATTGAATCTGCGGAATTAAAATGTGCAAAACTAGGTTTTGAAGTTACAATCCGCTCCGTATATCTTAGCCGCAAAGAAGTAATGAACAAGCCAAAGGTTGTTAACGGTTTTGTTGGTTATATTAAGCAGTTCAATACCAATGATTTAAATTCCTTGAAGCCTGATATGAAAGTAACAGCAACTTCAACTAATTATTTTAGAGCCGAGAAACGTCTTATTGATCGTAAGAATAAGATAATGCTCGCCTATAAAACTCGCAGCGATGTTATGGGCCGAAAGCCGTGGGTTTTGAATGTTGAAGAGCTGGCAACGCTATGGCACTTTCCAATTGACGCAGTTATTAAAGCGCCGTTGGTTCAACGTGCTGGTGGTCGACGTATTGAGCCACCGATGACTTTGCCCTTTGACTCTGATGTTAAGAAAAGCTCGGTGGTCCGCGAGCCGTTATTTGATGATAATTATGAGGTTGTTGATGAAGACACCACAGTAACTGAAGAAGCCGAAACTCCGCGTGCAAAAACTAATCCAAAATTCATGGATGAAACAATAATTATCCAAGATGATGAAAGTCCGTTTGTAGAAGATATTCCGGAGAATTTGCCGACTGAACCAGAACCCGAACCTGAACAAGAAAACGAACCAGAAATTAAATCTAATAGTGCTGCGCCAAGTCGAGGCGAGCCACCGGCAAATTTACCGTTTGCAAACTAATTGCTCTTTTTTAATTCACGCTCATTCTAACAAATATGGATTCAGATTTAACACTATTTGCGGAAACTACGTTCCGCAATCAACATAGAAAATTCGGTATCAAGCTTGATGACCGTCGTCGTCATATGTACCTAATCGGTAAAACCGGTATGGGTAAGTCGACCATTTTAGAAAACATGATTATCGAAGACATCCGCCAAGGCAAGGGAGTTGCGGTTGTTGATCCTCACGGCGATTTAGCGGAAAAGATTATTGAGTTTATTCCGCCTGAACGCGTTAATGATATTATTTATTTCAACCCGGCGGATATGGA
>CAYGIU010000002.1:0-22311 GCA_964350015.1 uncultured Gammaproteobacteria bacterium | reverse complement strand
AATATGTTAAGTCCAGCAGACGAAATAAAATCACGACTCGATATTATAGAAGTTATTAGGCAGTACGTACCCTTGCGTCCGGCTGGTTTGAATTTTGTCGCGCGTTGTCCGTTTCATAATGAAAAAACAGCATCATTTAATGTCAGCCCAACTAAGCAGGTTTGGCATTGTTTCGGTTGCAGTAAGGGCGGAGATTTGTTTTCATTTGTGATGGAAATCGAAAAAATTACTTTTATTGAAGCGCTTCGTTTACTGGCTCCAAAAGCTGGCGTTGTTTTAAAAGAAGAATCAGGACCCCAGGCTTCTGTTCGCAATCGCTTATTAGATATGCATGAGCAAGCCGCGACTTTTTATCATAAAATTCTTATGGAAACGCCTGCCGGTGCTAATGCAAAAAAATATGCAGTTGGTCGAGGTATGAATAAAGAAATGGTAGAGCAATGGCAAGTTGGTTTTGCAACAGACTCTTGGGACGACCTCACTAATTACTTGCGAACTAAAGGATTTAAAGATGATGAAATTGTTTTAGGCGGTTTAGGAGTAAAACAACAAAATGGTTCACGCATTTATAATCGTTTTCGCGGACGTTTAATGTTTCCAATTAAAGAAATCAATGGAAACATTATCGGCTTTTCCGGACGATTGCTTCCAGAATATGAAGAGCGTGATAAAACACAAGGAAAATATGTGAACAGCCCACAAAGTCCAATTTATGATAAGGGACGCGTTTTATTTGGATTAGATCTTGCTAAGCAGTCAATTCGAGAATTTAATTTGGCTATTGCTGTTGAAGGACAAATGGATTGCGTTACTGCTCATCAATTTGGTTTTGCTAATGTTATTGCTTCGTCAGGAACAGCCTTAACCGCGGAACAAGGAATGTTGATTAAACGTTTTACTAAAAGAGTCGCCTTTGCTTTTGATATGGATGCCGGTGGAAGACAGGCAGTTGAACGCGGCGCTCAACAAGCTATGCTTCTTGATATTGAAGCCTTGATCGTTGATTTGCCGCAAGGCAAAGATCCTGATGAATGTATACGTAAAGATTTTGAGGGTTGGAAAAAAAGTATTGAGCATGCAAAACCGGCTATTCAGTATTTTTTAGACGAACAGCTCTCTCAAGTTGATTTAAGTAGTGCCAGCGGACGCCGAGAGTTGAGCGAGAAGATATTGGTTTGGATTTCTCGTTTAGCAAATTCGGTCGAGCGAGATTTTTGGTTGAAAAAATTAAGCCAGGCGATTGATAGTGATGAAAGTTCATTGCGTGAGTCGCTTGTTAAATTAATTAAACGCAACGAAAGTCTTACGCCGACTGCGATTGTACAGTTGCCTGAACAAAATCAAGAACCGACGAGTCGTGAAGAAATTTTGACTGAACAATTTCTTGCTTTGCTTATCGCTTTTCCGGAATTAATTGAAGGAGTGGGGCCTTATGTGTCGATTGAACAACTTAGCGGCAGTTCATTACAAGCCCTTTACAGACAGCTCGTTGTCTATTATAATAAGAGCATCGCTCGGGTTCAAGATGGCGGGGCCACCTTTAGCTATAGCGATTTTAGATCCTGGCTTATTGCTCAGGATTTTTCTGCGGGCGATATACAGAAATTAGATCGACTCGCTATTTTAATTGAACAAACTTTTTCCGAAGTAAGTTCCGACGAGGCCTTACGTTCGGTAAAAAATATCCAAAATGATCTTCGGCGTTCATACCTTAATCATCGCTTAAAAGCAGTCGCCAAAATAATTGGTGAACTTGAATCTCAACAAATAAGCGCTGAGCGGGATGAAAAGCTCGAAGTTCTATTGCGGGAATTTAATGACTTGGCGGAAGATCTTCGTCAATTGTCACTAACAGGGAGTGAATAATTTCAAACTATGGCACTTAAGCCTAAGAAAAAAAATATTTCAAAAAAAATGACCGTAAAATCAAAGAAGCCAGCGGTCAAGAAAAAAGTTGTTGCTAAGGCAAAGCCAAAAGCTTTACCAGTTAAATCAACTTCACCAAAACCGGATCAAATAGCAATCGACGCGTTGATCGCCAAAGTGCGGCCACGCGGTTTTGTTACAGAAACAGAATTATTACAGACTTTGCCGAATGTAGAATATTACGTCTATGATTATGAGTTGTTGCTTGAGCAGATGCAGCGCAATAGCATTCGCGTTGTTGAGGATTCCGGAAGCTTTTTGGACTTTGATGCAAATAAGAAAAAAGATGAGGCGCTCGGTCAAATTTTAGGAAGTAATAAGGATCGTCTTAAATTTGATATTTCGGAATTATCTGCCGACTCAATTCAGATGTATTTACGAGAAATCGGAAAAGTGCCGTTGCTTTCGGGTGACGAAGAAGTTGAATTAGCAAAACGAAAAGAGCGCGGTGATAAAGATGCGGAACGTCGTTTGATTGAAGCTAACTTGCGTTTAGTTGTTTCAATTGCGAAAAAATTTGCCGGATCAAAAGGTTTGAGCTTATTGGACTTGATTCAAGAAGGCAATATCGGATTGTTCCGTGCTGTTGAAAAATTTGAATATCGAAAAGGTTATAAGTTTTCTACTTATGCAACCTGGTGGATTCGTCAGGCGATTACACGTTCATTAGCAGATCAATCGCGTACGATTCGTATTCCGGTTCACATGGTTGAAACAATCAATAAATTCCAACACATCCAACGTCAGCTCATTCAAGACTTAGGACGTGAACCATTACCGGAAGAAATTGCCGCAGAAATGGGCGAGACGATTGATAAGGTTCGCTATATTATAAAAATTTCTCAAGATACAATTTCTTTGGAAACAACGGTTGGTGAGGATGAAGAAGATTCAACATTAGAAGACTTTATTGAAGATGTTAAGAATGTAACGCCGGATCGCGCCGCCGCCCTTCAGCTTTTGCGTGATTATGTCAAAGAAATTATTTCGCAATTAACCCCACGTGAACAAAAGATTTTAGAAATGCGCTTTGGTTTGATTGATGGTGTTTCTCATACCTTAGAAGAAGTCGGTGCTGAATTCGACGTTACTCGCGAACGTATTCGTCAGATTGAGTATAAGACTTTGGAAAAGATTCAAAAGCATTCATTAATCAAGAAATTAAGAGATTACTAATCATTGACTTTTTCTAGTTTTTTGATATCCTATTAAGATTGTTACGCGTCGCGCAAGCGGCGCGTTATATTCCGAGGTAGCTCAGCGGTAGAGCAGTTGGCTGTTAACCAATTGGTCGTGGGTTCGAATCCCACCCTCGGAGCACAGGAAATTTATTATTATTCAAAAATTATGGCTAAACGAGCTAAACCGATTGGTAGAATTCAAAAGACCAAATCTCATAAAACCGCTAAGCGCCTCGCGATTAAAGCAACGATGCTAGCAGCAAGAGCCGCTAAACGAAAGAAGAAATAAAAGAAATCGTCCGCCTATGCGGACGTCTTTCTTAATACATGAATATGTCCGAAGAAGTGATTTTGCGTTTCGATAACGTAACATTTGAATATTTAGAAAAAAAACCTATTTTAGATGAGGCCAGTTTTAGCTTGCGGCGCGGCGCCAAGTTTACCTTGATGGGACAAAACGGTGCGGGGAAAAGCACTTTGTTTAATTTAATCCGTGGCGAATTTAAACCGAAAAGCGGACGAATTTCAATTACAAATAACGCCAGTATCGGAACCGCAATGCAGGCTGTCGCCCGAGCTGATTTTGATTTAAGCGTTGAACAATATTTTGCTAAAGCCTTTGAAGTTGTTCCGGGAAATTTATTAAGTCGAGTGAGTAAAGCAATGGAAGCAGTTAACTTTGATGTACCGGTTGATCATAAGGTTGGCGCGTTATCAGGTGGTCAGCAAGCGCGCTTGCTTTTAGCTTTTGCGTTATTACAGAATCCGGATATTTTACTACTTGACGAACCGACTAACAATTTGGATCAAGCCGGAATTGATCACCTCATCCAATTTTTAATCATGTATCCGAAAACAGTTATTGTTATTTCTCACGATGCTGATTTTTTAAACTGCTTTACTGAAGGCGTTTTATATCTTGATGTTCATACGCATAAAATGGAGAGTTATGTCGGCGACTACTTCTCAGTAGTTGAAGAAATTGAAAAACGTATTGAACGCGAACGGATGAAAAACGCTCAACTTGAAAAGACTATTCAGGATCGAAAAGAAAAAGTAAACTTTTTTGCAAACAAAGGAGGAAAGATGCGTAAACTTGCCAAGAAATTAAAAGACGAAACTATTGAGTTAGAAGAAAACAAAGTTGATGTTAGAAAAGAAGATAAAACTATTCGTGATTTTGAAATTCCGTGTCAGGAAATAGTCGGTGAGATCGTAAAAATTACTTCGGTGAAAGTAATCATTGATCATCAGGCTGTTGAAAAACCGGTTGAGAAAGTATTACGCAAGAAAAGCCGTTTGTTAGTTACCGGTCCGAATGGAATGGGGAAGAGCACTCTTTTACGCAGTCTTGTTTCTCCGGAACATAAAGGCGCAATAATTTTAGATAAAGTAAAGGTTGGTTACTACAGTCAGGACTTTGCAACGCTAGATTTTCAACAAACTGTTTTTGATTCTCTTAAAAGCGTGATGGGTGATGGATATGATTTACAAGATATGCGCTCGATCGCTGCCGGATTTTTAATTAGCGGAGAATTAATGGGTCATCCGGTTGCCGCTTTATCGGAAGGACAAAAAGGGCTTCTTTCTTTTGCGCGCTTAGTATTAATGAGACCGGGCTTACTGATTTTAGACGAGCCAACAAACCATATTAATTTTCGACATATTCCCGTAATCGCTAAGGCAATTAATGATTACGAAGGCGCTATTATTTTAGTAAGCCACATGAGTGATTTTGTAAAAGAAATTAAGGTTGATGATGAGTTAGATTTGAAAAAGCTTTAGGCTTTTTATAGGTTGACTAAAAAGTAGTAAGATGTTAATTTTTTATATTATTAGTAATATTAACAATTAGTATAAAAAAGAGAGGAGCGTCTATTTGTACAAAAAATGCTTAGTGTTATTTTTGTTTCCTGTGCTTTTTTATGCTCAGGATACCGGTGTTAATTCAAGTGATACGCTTGTTTTAATTAATGCTACAAATAAGATTATGTTTGTCTATGACATAATCCCTGGAGATTATACTGAAAAGACCAAGGTGAAAAGCGGCGGTCGCATTGAGTTTAACCTTAATAAAGCTCAAACTCAAAGAAAGATTATTGTTAAGTTGTCACAATATGTTGACAAGGAATGGATATTTACTACTCGTGTTTTCCAAACAATAACATTGTTTATGTGCAGGATCATCGATGGAGAAAAACCAGAAGAAATTAATTATGAATTATTATATCTTCCCTTTAAGGAGGAGGAGAAATAGAAAGGTTTAATTTTGAGGAAAAAAGAAAAAACAATATATATTTGCGGCCCATTAACAGAAGTACTCAAAAAGAATCAAAAAAGCATTAAGGATTTTTATTCATGCATTGGACATATTGCTGAGGGAGTATTAGGGATTCGTGGTTTTGTGCCACATGAACACTGTGATCCAATAGCAAACGCTGATTTAACACCAACGCAAGTTGATGCAATCGAGCGTAAGCGCGTGGCAAAACAAACTTCATGCTTAGTTGTTTTTCCTTTTGCACCATCCTGGGGCGGAGGAATTGAAGTTGAAATTGCTCGGGCTAATAAAGTTCCAATCTTAATTTTCGCTCATGAAAAGAAAAGACTATCTCGTTTATTACTTGGTAATCCCGGTATTAAGAAGGGGATGGTCATACATTACAAGAGCAGGAAAGATGCGAAGCGATTAGTATTTGAAAAGCTCTTGGAGTTAAAGAGAAAAAAGATACTATAGGTTCATTAAGTTCATTATGAAAAGAGACTGTTGAAATCAACAGCCTCTTTTTTTGTTATACCTTATATTTTTACTCGGCCTTTTGTTAGGCCTCTTTTTTTAGAAAAAACGATTTTATATTCACTCGCCATTTTAAGCAAAAACGTATCATGGGTTTTTGCTTGATAAAATACCTGTGCAAAATCTTCACCGGTAATTAACGTGTAAACGCTCCCAATAGACCATAGTCTAAAAACTTTTTTAGCATCTTCAATTGTTTTTATATCCTCAGTCCAACAGACAAAGCGCTTGTTGTTTATCTCTGATGTATGAATATGCAATTTTGAAGAATATTCCAGCCCGCTAAGATCGGAAATGATTTCAATTTCCTGATGCGGGAATGAAGGTATATTCGCCTCGGGTCTAAAGGGGATATAGAATTTCTCCGGGCTTAATAGTAAATCCTGCTCTTTGTTAGCCGTATGTATAATTCCGGTAAATTTAAAATGATGACCGGGTGTTTCAATGTCGATATTTATTTTCAATGTACGCTCCTTCTTTATTTTGTTAATTCCTTATAATAAACAAAAATCTGCTATATGTCAAACCAAGCAAAAATAAAAGTAAATTGTCTATTTTTATGTTATAATATGAATATAATTATATAGTCTTGAATGTCGGCTGTCTACCAGAAAACTCAGAAAAAGCGACGTTTTAATTACAGGCCGGAAATCATTCCAGTCAAATTTTCTCGTTCACTTTTTGCCTCTACGAAATTTCGTCTTATTGTTGGCGGATTTGTTTTATTACTTGTAATCGCCTATCCATTTTTAAAAGTAAAAAATACTGAAGCCGAGGTTATTTCTCTTTTTTCAAGTACATGTCGCGGAGGTTGGGAAAACACACAAGAAGCAGTCGGTGCACCCAATGTACCGGAAGGCGATATTGAGAAATATAGTGACCTTAATTCAGCATCAATTTCCAATGCCAGTGCACCAATATTTTGTTCGGGTTTTAAGGGTGAGATACCACAAGATGTAATTCCTAAAAAAATTGTACTTAGATTTTCCTGGACCAATAAACCACACTCCGTAATAAATATAGAGCCATCAATAGATCAGGGTCCGGTTATTATAGAAGAAACTCCGACTCCGGAACCTAACGTCGAACCAGAACCTAATGTTGAGTCAGAACCAGAACCAAAACAGGAAACACAGCCGGTTGAAGAAACACCTGCGGAAGTTTCTCCGGCGGAGGAATCTTCTTCCTTGAATACATTATTTTTTAATCAAGCACACGCCCAGGAGACCGAGGGAGCTATTTCATTTGAGCAAGAAGATGTTCCTAATGGAGGAACACTTGCAGTTCGATATAGCTTTGATGATACGACATGGCAGCCGCTCGGTTATGTGACTGATATTCATAATGCTCTTAGCTTTGAAATCCCGGTTGATACTACAACGACCATAGCGAATTTAGAGAATATACAAATTGCTCTTGATGCTTTACCTACTCTTGATAGCACACCAAAAATTTATCTTGATGCGATGTGGTTGGATCTTGAGTATCAAACCTTATCAGATGAACTAAGTGAAAAGGAAATCAATAATTTACCGAGAATTAGAATTGATAATATTTTTAAACCGACCACGGAAGATTTTCAAGCTGATGAAGAACCAAAATTTGAAGTTGATGTTGAGGCTCTAGATATTACTATTCCCGTTAGCAATAATGAAACAACGCCAGAAGAAACAGTAACTCCGATGTTTTCTCCTGGATCACAAGCTGAGCCAGGATCAGAACAAGAATCAGAAGCAACCACAGAATCTGAGCCAGGACCAGAAATTATAACTGAACCAGCTCCCGAAACAGCGCCAGTCGAAGGAGTACTTCCTCCCACCTCACGGTTACTGCAAAAACCTTTATACGTTTTAAACGAGTTAAAAAAATTCAGTTCCGCTTTAAGCGGAATTTGGTTTAAAAGTACTATTCTTGCTGCTATAGCACAAGAGACAGCAGAGACTCCGGCAGTACTACCTGTTGCTGAAGCTAGTACACCAACTGCTTCTGAGACACCCGTCGAAACACCTACTGAAATTATTGAATCGTCGCCAGCAGAATCGCCGAGTGAACCCATTACTCCAAGTGAAATTGATGCCCCGATTGACGGCGAAATTCCGACGCCCAGTGAGATTATTACTCCGGGTCCGATTGATGCTCCGATTGACGGTGTAATACCGGCCCCTACTGACAATATACTAAGTTTTGCATCAACAGATAAACTTAGAGTTATTAAATCAGAAGTGTTTGGCCCCGAGGGAGAGAAAACTGACATTCAACCGCTGGTTGAAGAAATAAACGGAGCATTAAGTATTAGTTTGCCAACGCCAACGGATGCTTTTTTACCTGGCAAATATAGAATGGAAGTAGAAATTCTAAAGGGAAGAATTGTTTTTGTTTCTAGTCAAGATTTCACTTGGGGAGTTTTAGCTATTAACGTTAATAAATCAATCTATGTCAGTGGCGAATCCGCGTATCTGCAAATGGGAGTTTTAGATGATACAGGAAATACTGTTTGCGATGCAAGTCTAAGATTAATAATTAGAAATGAGAATTTGCAAACTGTTGCTGATCTTTCTACTAAGAACGGAGCAATTCAATATAGTAAAAACTGCGGAGCAAATAACGTCACTGATGATCCCGACTATTTTGCAAATTATGGTGTCGGAGAACCGGGCGTTTACCAAATGATATTAAAACGAGTAGACCCAGTTTCCGGGGTGACAATTTATGAAATAACCGACTCTTTTGAAGTTAAAGAATCAGTGCCTTTTGAAGTTGAAAGAATCGGAGCGACTAGAATCAATCCTTTCTTATCAAAATATGTGATGACTTTAAAAATAACTGTCAATCAGGATTTTAACGGTAACATTGTCGAGAGTGTACCGAGTACTTATATAGTAACGCAAGCTGATGATAGTCAACAAAGAACTGATAATGGAAAAACATTTATTATTTGGCAGAAAAGTTTAAGTGCCGGAGAAACAATTGAGCTGAAATACGAATATCAAGGCGAGAAAGTTTCACCTCAAGTGTATTTATTGGGTCCTTTGAAATTTTCAAATTCTCAAAATTGGTTTGAAAAATTATTTGGAGTGGATGAAGAAATATTTTTTGAAGAAGCTCGTCAGTGGCAGATTGCTTCGGACTCTTTATCGGCAACTTGGACCGGCGCGGCCGATGCTAATTGGTCTAATGGTGGAAACTGGTCCGGGGGCGCAGCGCCTACCGCTGGTGATAATTTAATTTTCCCCTCCGGCGCCTCCAATCTTTCTAACACTAATGATCTTGTTCAAAATACGATATTTAATTCGATTACTTTTACGGGAAGCGGCTATACATTAGCTGGAAATGATATTGTGCTGGGCCATGGTCTAGCTGGTATTACCGATAGCGTTTCTTCAGGCGGCAATACAATCAGTTTGAATATCAGACTTGAAACTACGGTGATTGCCTTGAGAAATATTTGGGTAACAAATAGCGGCGAAACTTTGACAATTAGCGGTATGATTGGTGGGGCGGGTGGTTTCAACAAAGAGGGCGTTGGTACTCTTGTTCTGAGTGGAGCAAATACCTATTCAGGAGTTACGAACGTGAATGTAGGTGTGTTGAATGTTCGGCATGCTACGGCCCTTGGAACTATTGCGGCTGGTACAACAGTCGTAGGAAACGCGGCATTGGAATTACAGAACGGAATAGCTATTGGTTTTGAAGCCTTGACCTTAAGAGGTTTTGGGGTGTCTAATGCGGGAGCTTTGCGAAATATCAGTGGCGATAATTCCTTTGCCGGTCTTATTACCTTAGTCGCTGGTGGTGCTGAAATTGCTTCTGACGCAGATACTCTTTCTCTGATTGGTGGCATGACGGGTGCCTTTCCTCTTGCACTGGATGGAGCCGGTGATTTTATTTTTGATAAAGCTCCACTTGCTATCGCCGGTGGTACTGTAACTAAAAACGGAGCGGGTACCGTAACCTATAATTTTCCAAATACCTATACCGGCGCGACTATTATTAATAGTGGAACTCTTTTATATGGTGTCGATAACGCGATTCTAACAAGCGCGATTATGATGCTTGGTGGAACGCTTGATATTGCGACCTACTCAGACATGGTTGGAGCGGTTACGCTCGGACTTGTTGGTGCTGCGTCAAGCCCAATAATTACTGGTTCAACAGGTGTGTTAACGAGCAGTGGCTACACAGTATATAGCGGAACAATCAGCGCTATTATTGCTGGCGACGCCGTAATCTTGACTAAAAACTCACCAGGAACAGTTACTTTAACGCGGCCCAATTTATTTAGTGGTGCAGTTGCGTTGAACGCCGGTGTTCTTAAGATTCAGGACAGTTTGGCGCTCGGCGTTATCGATGGTATTACAACTGTGACGGCCGGTGCAACTCTTCAGGTTGATGGAACTGGACTTTCTGTTCCTGAATACATAACTTTTTCAGGCACTGGTATGCTATATACTGGTGCGATTCACAATTCTACAGGAAATAATTCTTTAACGGGTGTTTTAACTCTCGCTGCGGCTGGAATGATACATGCTGATACAGGAACTACTCTTACGATAGATGGTAAAGGAATTTCGGCGGCTGCTTTAGTACTTACCGTGGGCGGCGCCGGAAATGTTACGACGACTTCCTCAGCACCGATCTGGGGAACCACGGCCGCCATAGTTAAAGATGACTCGGGAATCTTGACGCTTGGTGGCTATAATAACTTTACTGGAGCTACGACTATTAACGATGGCACAATTGTAGTAAGCGGAGCAGGCACAATTCCGGCTTCTGCCGTTACTGTTAACTCAGGAGCAACATTAACGATTGATAATAGTGGTGCTGATTTATTAAACCGTCTATCGTCGTCTGCTCTTACTATGAACGGCGGTAATTTTAATTATATTGGAAGTGCTTCTTTTGAGTCTACGGAGTCAGCCGGAGCATTAACTCTTTCAACGGGTCATAATATTATTACAGTTACTCCAGGAGCCGGTGGAGTAACATCTATGACCTTTGCCTCCTTAACCCGCACAGCTGGGGCAACTGCATTATTTAGAGGAACTAACTTTGGTTCAACGCCAGCCGCCAATGTTTCAACGCTGATCTTCACATCTATAGGAGCGAACTTGATAGGCGCAAGCGGTGCTGCTAACACTACAACTATCAGTGTTATTAGGGGCGCCTTTGGTGATACGTCATTAAGCGGCACCGGTTCTGATATGGTTACCCATAACGTTGGAAATACTAATGGTCTGCGTCTTCTTAATAGTGCTGGTTTTAGTGGTGAATATTCTGCTTCTTTTGCGGCTAATGTCAATGTAAAATTAACTGGCAATACCGCGGCCTCAACTCAATCAATTAACTCCTTGATTCTTGATGGTTTTGATGTGACTAATCCTGGATCAGCGCAGACGATTACCATGGCTTCAGCCAGCTTAAGTGGAAACTTATTAATTGATAGTGCAAATAACATTGCCGGAGCTAATACGACAATCGGAATTACAACTAATGAATTGCAAATTTTAGCGAGCGCCAACTCTACCATCTCAGCAATTATTGGCACAGCAGTTGCTGGTTCTATGACTTTGAGCGGTACGGGTAATGTTACCTTAAGTACGGCCGTGGCTTATACTGGTTTAACTTCTCTAAACAATGCGACTTTAACTTACGGCGCTAGCAACGTGATATCTACAGGCGGTGTGACGGTTAATAATGCAACTTTTGATATTGTCGGTTTCAGTGATACGGTTGGTGCGGTAATTTTACAAAGAGGAACTATTGATGGTGCTGCCGGAATATTAACCGCCAGTTCCTATAGTTTACGAAGCGGAACAGTTGACGCCATTATCGCCGGTTCCGGCGCTACTACTCGTGTCGCAACTAATACTGCGGCTGATAGTGTTGTTGTGTTAAATCGAGATAATACCTATTCCGGTGTAACAACAATCACGAGCGGAATTCTTCGACTCGGCGCCGCCGGCGGAGTAACTAATACACCGCTCGGTACAACTGGTGCCGGAACAACAATCGCTACTATTGGCGCGCTTGACCTTAACGGTTTTACAATCCTTACAGCCGAGGCAATAACTTCGATGAGTGGATTGGGTTTTGGTCCCGGAGCGAGCGTTGCTAACGGTAATAGCAACATGGGAGCATTGATGAATACAGGCGGTTCGGCAAGTTTTAACGGTGCGATTACGCTTGCTGCGGCAGCTAGAATTAACGCCGATGCCGGTGCTCTGACTATTGGCAGTGCAATTTCAGGAGCAACAATTGGTCTTACTATTGGAGGCTTTACTGACTCTTCATTCACGGGCGTAATTGGTACAACTTCCGGTACTTTAACCAAAGACGGATTCGCTACGCTGACACTATCTGGCAATAGTACTTTCACTGGGCTTACTACGGTGAGCGTTGGTAAAATTAAACTCGGTTCCGCTGGATCGGGTAGCAATACTCCTTTAGGTACAACCGGTGCCGCAACCTCGGTTACGACTGGTGCCATGCTTGACTTTAATGGATTCTCTCTAACAACCGCCGAAGCCTTAACGATTAACGGAATAGGTTTTGGTCATAACGTATTGTATGCTCCGGGGGCTTTGACAAATAGTTCCGGAACATCAGTAACTCACACTGGTCTATTAACACTTGGTTCGGCAAGTTCTATTGTTAATAATAATGGAGACTTGAGTTTAACTGCCGCTGGGACGATCAGTGGCTCGGGATTTGGACTAACTCTTAATGGATCAGGAACTGGATCACTCTCAAGTATTATTGGAACAGTAGCGGGAACCGTAACTAAATTTGGAACTGGAACCTGGACTCTTTTAGGCGCGAGTACCTATACTGGCGTGACTACAGTCGCACAAGGGACGCTCAGGCTCGGGGCGGCAGGCGGCGCAACTAATACGCCGCTTGGAACAACGGGAACCGGAACGGTTGTAAATAGTGGCGGGGTGCTTGACCTTGATGGTTTTACCCTCGGTACAGCCGAGGGTTTAACGGTCAACGGGCGAGGAGTTAATGACGCAGGTTCGCTCATTACCGACACGACTTGTTCCTATAGCGGTACGATTGCTGCAGGTAGTGATTCTCGAATTATTAGTTCTGTCTCGGGACAAACACTAACGCTCAGTGGAGCAGTGAGCGGCACTAACTTTACTTATAGAATTGGTGGAACAGGTAATATTACTTTAACCGGCGCCACCGCCGCTGCAGCAGTTGCTTTAACTAAAGATGGTTCGGGAACATTTACGGTCAATGCTTCTCAAGCTCATACCGGCGCTACGATTATTGAAGCCGGGACTTTGCAGTATGGTGCGAGCGGTCTTTTGGCAGTTACAACTGTGACTGTTCAGGGAGGAACTTGGAATGCGGGTGGAATTACTGATACAGTCGGAGTAATAACTTTAATTGATGGAACAATAAGTAACGGTACACTTACCGGCGCGACAAACTATACGGTAGAGAAGGGGACTATTAGCGCAATATTAGCCGGAGCCTTTCCGCTTATAAAAAATAGAGCTGGGACTGTTTCCATGACGGCGGCAAATTCGATGAGTTCTACGGCAACGATTAACGGCGGAACTCTTACCTTGAGCGGTTCGGGCGCGTTAGCCAGTATTGCCACTTCATTTACCATCAATTTAGGAGCAACTTTAACCCTTGATAATAGCTCTACTGCTGTTGCAAGCCGTCTGCCCGATGCTTTGGCATTAACAATGAACGGCGGTAATTTTAATTTCATTGGTAATACCGCCGCCGCTTCTTCAGAAACAACCGGAGCGCTCACCCCGGCGAGCGGTCATAATATTGTTACAGTCACTCCTGGCGCTGGCGGCACAACAACAATGACTTTCGCTTCGCTTGCTCGTACTGCTGGCGCAACTATTTTGTTTAGGGGTACGAGCTTGGGCTCAACGCCAGCTGCTAATATTTCAACATTGATGTTTACTTCTATAGGTTCCAATTTGGTTGGTGCCTCTGGTGCTGCCAGCTCAACTACTATTAGTGTTATTAAAGGTGGCTTTGGTGATACTTCGTTAACTGGAACTGGTTCTGATATGGTTACCTATAACGTTGGCAATACTAATGGTCTGCGTCTTTTAAACGGCGCTGGTTTTACTGGTGAGTACGCCGCAGCTTTTGCCACTGTTAATGCCAATGTTAAATTAACCGCCGATACTGCCGCAACAACTCAATCAATTAACTCATTAATTTTAAATGGTTTTGGTGTTACTAATCCGGGCTCGGCTCAAACTTTAACCTTAGCCGGTACAAACTTAAGCGGTAACACTTTAATTAACAGTGCTGATGATATTGCCGGTGCGAACACAACTATCGGTATTACTACTTTTGAGTTGCCAATTCTTGCAACAGCCGCTTCTACTATTTCAGCGGTTATTGGTACGGCAACTACTGGCTCGGTAATCCTAAGCGGCTCAGGTAATGTAACTTTAAGTACCGCTGCCGCTTATACTAGTACAACATTTATAAATGGCGCAACTTTAACGTACGGCGCGAGCAACGTTCTTTCTTCTGGAGGCGTAACAATGGTTGGTGGAACCTATGATCTTAATACTAGTTCAGATACTATCGGAGCGCTGTCATTAAATGCTGCGACAGCTACGACAAGTAGCGGTACATTAACTCTAGGTGGCACAGTGACCACAATTGCAAATAATAATGTGAGTTCATTCATGATCGGTAATCTTGGCCTGGGCGCTAACAGAATTTTTAATACTGGTGATGGCGTAGTTGATAACGATGTTGTAATCTCGGCTATTATCAGTGGAGCTTTTACGGTTACAAAATCTACCGGTACCGGAGTTTTAGTTTTTTCCGGTGATAATACCTATACTGGCTCAACTACTATTAGCGCCGGTACACTACGTCTTGGCGCAAACGGCGGAGGAACTAATACTCCGCTCGGAACAACTGCTGCTGGAACAACTGTTGGCGCTAGCTCAGCCCTTGACTTAAACGGTTATACGCTAGGTACAGCGGAAGCTTTGACTTTAAGTAGCGCTCTTGCTGCTGGCGGTATACAAAATCTTTCTAGTGCATCGGCAAGTTATAGTGGTCTCATCACGGTCGGGCTTACCGCTGCTACAATTCTTTCTAACTTTGGAGATATTAATATAACTCATACGGGTACAATTACTGGAGCAACATTAGGTTTAGTAATTGGTGGAACTGGCAACGGATCGCTTGCTAGTATTCTTGGAACAACGAGCGGAACCTTAACTAAAAATGGTGTTGGTTTGTGGACTTTATCTGGCAATAGTACGTTTACGGGCGCTGTTACGCATAGCGCCGGGACCTTGCGTCTCGGTACAGGTGGATCAGGAGCGAACACTCCGCTCGGTACGACTGCCGGAGCAACGACGATTACGAGCGGCGCAATGCTTGATTTAAATGGCTACACGCTCACTGCGGCAGAACCGATTACCACGAACGGGACTGGACTTGTTGCCTATGGTGCTATTACAAACAATTCCGGAAGTGCTACAACAATTCCTGGCCCAGTTACTCTTGGCGCTACTGCTTCGCGTTTTGTAAATTTTGGAGCTGGTCAACTAACTTTTGGTCATAACATTGTTGGATCAACGCGTGCTTTCACGGTTGTTGCTGTCGGCAATGTTGACCAAATCTCAACAAGCGTCTGGTCCGGAACTTCAAGCTCATTAACCAAGGAAGGATCGGGTGTGTTGGTTTTAGCCGGACAAAATAGTATTACTACTGGTACTGTAACTGTTAGCACTGGAACACTTAGGCTTGGGGCAAACGGTGGAGGAACGAATACTCCTTTAGGAACTAACGCCGCTGGTACTACTGTTTCGGCTGGCGCCGTCTTAGACTTATCAACTTTTACTCTTGGCGGCGCCTCAACTTGGGAACCTTTAACTCTAAGCGGTAGTGGTCTTAAAAACGCTGGTGCGCTTATTAGTAATTCGTCGGGCAATAATACTTTTGGAGCGCTGGTTCTTGGATCAGCGGCGAGAATTATGAATTCGGGCTCCGGCATTATTACGATCGCCGGAGCTCCTTCCGGTACCTTTAACTTTATTATTGGTGGGACAGGTCCAACTACTTTTTCGGGCATTTTCCCGGCTGTGGGTATAACTATCACAAAATATGATGCGGGTATTTTAAGTCTGAATGCCGCTAACCTCCACACTGGTTTAACAAGAATTAATGGCGGTACGTTAAAGTATGGCGCGACTGATACTTTAGCAACCGGCGCCGTCACTGTCGCCGGTGGAACATTGGATATTAATGGTTTTTCAGATAGCGTTGCAGCCGTGACACTAATCAGTGGTTCTATTATAAATGGTGGAGGAGCAGCCACATTAACTTCAACCGCAACCTATGCTCTAGAAAGCGGAACAATTAGCGCGATATTGGGTAGTGCGGTTGCCGCCGGTATTGCAAAAACAACCAGCGGACAAGTTATATTATCTGGTAATAATTCGTTTACGAGCACCTCAATCGCGTTGACGGCCGGTAGATTAAATTTACAAAACAGTAATGCGCTTGGCGCCGCTGGTACTTCGTTGACAACAACTGTAACTGCCGGAGCGACTTTGGAGTTACAAAATAATATTACAATACCGAACACTAAATTAATTACTACTAATGGAACTGGTGCCGGAGGTATTGGTTCAATTAGAAACATTAGCGATTCTAATACGATTCAAGCGACGACAATCACACTTGGCTCAGTACCTCCGCGCATTAATTCAGATAGTGGAACCCTGACCATTTCAGGAGCTATTAGTGGCGCCACTATTCCTTTAGTGATTGGCGGAGCGAGCAATACTACAATTTCCGGAGTTATAGGAACGACAAGTGGTACTTTATATAAAGACGGTACTGGGACATTGACCTTAACAACGGCTACTAATACTTATACTGGCTTAACAACGATTAATGCTGGAGTAATTAACGCACAAAACGCCGCCTCTCTCGGAACTACTGCCGCGGGTACGGTTGTTAATTCGGGAGCTGCTTTACAAATTCAAGGTACGATTACTATTGGGGCCGAAGCTTTAACTTTGAATGGTAGTGGTATTTCCAGTACTGGCGCCTTGCGAAATATTACCAATGATAATACCTATCAAGGCACTATAACTTTAAACACTAATAGTTCGGTGGCTTCTGATTCTGGAACTTTGACTTTGAGCGGAACTATTACTGGTGCTGCCGGAATTGGTTTAACTAAGTATGGCGCTGGTACTGTTTCAGCCTCTAATACAATAGGACTGGGCGGAAATTTCGCGATTTCAGCCGGAACATTCGTATTGTCATCAAACACAATGACTGTGGGCGGTGATTGGTCTAATTCAGGAACATTCACAGCTGGAACAAGTACCGTAGCTTTAAACGGTAGCGCAACTCAAACTTTGTCCGGAACAATGACAACGACGAGTGCTTTTAATAATTTAATCATCACCAACGCATCGGGGACCAATCCTTCTGACTGCGAGCGGACGAGCTTTGTTCCATCAGTTGATTTCGACGCTGCCGCTACTGCTACAACCGTAACATTTACAACGGCTAGTACTCGTGTTGAATATAATTCGGGATCAACGTACACATTTACAAATATTAACTGGAATGGCCAGGCCGTTGGCACGCCAATCTATTTTAGAAACTCCGCTGCTACAGGTAGTTGGCTTTTGGATGTTTCAGGTACACAAACTGCCGTTTCTTATATTAATGTCAGTCGCTCGAATGCTTCGAGTGGTGATGCTATTGTTGCTGATGATGGAACCAACACTAACTGCGGCAATAATAATAATTGGAATTTCCCTCAATCGCTGACTATGAATATGTCATTATCAGAAGCTAGTATCGGTTTTGGGTCTTGTATGATTGGAGGAGCTCGTTATGCAAATACCTCTGGAGGTACTGGCACTGAAACCGTAGCGCATACTATTGACGTTACAAGCTCAGGGGCGACGGGCTATACCTTGTATGTTCAAGGCGGAACCTTATCAATGCAAGCTGGACCGACTATTACGGCAATTGGAGCAAGTCCGGTCGCTTCTAATCCGGGAAATGAACAATTCGGTATTAGAGCGACGGTAAGCGGAGGAACTGCAACGGTTGCATCCCCATATAATCACGCCAGTAATTATGGTTTTAACGCTACGGCTTCAACACAGAGTGCAATTGGTGATGCCTCGGCTGCCTCAACAGATACTTTTAGCTTGCGCTATTTGTGTAACATTGGAGCTACGACTGAGGCGGGAGCTTACGCGACTACTCTGACCTACACAGCAGTTGGTAGTTTTTAGTAGACGATTTGTAAGCATAATGATATAATAAGTATATATTTATTTATACACATCCTAATTTATCTCTTATAATATGAGAAAAGTAATATTTAAGCGAGTTATTAATTCGTTAGTTATAGTCTCGTTATTGGCTGTAACTTTAAATTTTGGCTACCAGGCACAAGCGGCTTCTCTTACTACCTTATCCGATAACCTTAGTCGTTTAAGAGTCAGTACTTTAGCGGATCATACGATTAGATTCGTAACACCATCAGGATTAATTGGAGGTCAAACAATTACCCTTACCTTTGACGCCGACTTTACTATGGGTAGCTTTGCTCTCAATAACTTTGACTTAGCTACGGGTGCAACTTGTGGCGCTATCGGAACAGAGCGAACTTTGGGAACTGGTGCAGCCTCGGGTGCAACCTGGCAAGTTGGACAGTCAAGTCAAGTAGTAACCTTCACTTCGGGTACTGATACTATTACTGCTGGACACTGTGTTGAAGTGCAGATTGGTGCAAATGCGACGAGCGGTGGTGCTGGTGCTCTTCAAATTACTAACCCAGGAACTGCGCAAACCGCAACCATGGCTGTTAGTGTTAACTCCGGTGCTGATACAGGCACAGCCGGTATCTCTATCGTTGACACAAACTTTGATCAGGTTTCGGTAACTGCTGCAGTTGATCCAACTATTTCTTTTGCAATCTCAGACGCGTCTATTGGATTTGGAACCTTGTCCTCGTCAGCAGCTCGATACGCGACGGGTGATACTAACGGAACCGGAGTCGAAGGCTCAGCTCATAACTTAACAGTTTCAACTAACGCAACTTCTGGCTATACGGTTTATGTATTAGGTGCGACTTTAACAAGCGGTGGTAATACAATTAACGCGATTGGCGGTTCGGCAACTACCTCGAGTGTCGGTACCGAACAGTTTGGTATTAACGTTGCTGCTTCGGGTGGATCCGGTACAGCAACAGCGCCTTATGCGACTGCTTCTAACTATGCTTATAACGCAACCGCGACTCAAGACGATATTGGAAGCTCTACGGGACCTTCTGCAACAACGACTTTCGCAATTTCGTATTTAGCTAACATTCTTGCAACTACTGAAGCAGGAAGTTATACTACAACATTAACCTATACAGCAACTGGTAGCTTCTAAAGATTCCTGATATAACTTATTGTATGAAAATCATCAATATCCGCCGCATTGCCTTTGGCATTTTTGTCGGCGGATTATTGCTAGTATCTCCATTATTTAATGCTCAAGCCATGACCATTTCACCGGTCAGACTTGAAATTTCAGGCGACCCCGGCGCTACGGTTGGTGGTTTCTTTAAGGTTATTAATGACGAGGCCGAAGAAAAAACATTGTATACAGTTTTTCAAAATTTTGAAGCTATGGGTGAAACCGGAAGTCCGAGCTTTGTAACTGCTAAAGAAGGTTTAGCGACCTGGATTACTGCGCCTGAGAAAATTACTGTTGCCCCTGGAGAAACAAAAATTGTTGATTTTTCGGTTGCGGTTCCGGCCGATGCTGAACCGGGCGGATATTTTTCTGCAATATTCTTAGGAACTAACCCGCCTGCCGAAAACCCAAACCAATTGTCAATTGGCGCACGAATCGGTACTCTAGTACTATTTCGTGTGAGTGGTGACGTAGAAGAGGGCGCTGATTTATTGGAGTTTGCAACAAAAGATTCTAGGAAATTGTTTAGTGCATTGCCAATTAATTATTATTATCGTTTTCAGAATACCGGCGGCGATCGTGTTATGCCTAAAGGTGAATTGGTTATTAAAAATACCTTTGGCATGAAAACAAAAGTTCAGAATGCCAATCCGGTTCAAGGTAATGTCTTACCAAACAGTATCCGCCGCTTTGAACTTTGGTGGCAGAAAAATTCTGAAGAAGCATCGGCAGAGCCTCAGCCTGAAAATTTAGGATTTTTTGATAGCGCTCGTTATCAATGGAATAACTTTGCTTTTGGTCGTTATGTTGCGCACTTAGAATTAAACTATGGCACAGCTAATGAAAAAACTGCGAGTAGCTTTGCTGTTTATGTATTTCCATGGCAATTATTACTTTCTGAGCTTATCGCTTTGATTTTAGTAATATTAATTTTGCGTTTTGCGATACAGCGTTATAATAAATACGTTATTAAGAGCGCTCGATCTTAATTTTTAAATCATGAATCGAAGAATTTTCTTCGGCGCGGCTGCCGCCGCGTCGTTTTCTATTATAGCCATAATTTTAATGTCCTTTGCTTATCCGGTAATGGCTATTAATGTTAGCGGTTCATTGCAAGTTAGTGTTTCGGCTCAAGTTGGCTCAACGCCACCTCCACCTCCTCCTCCAGGTGGCGGTGGTGGTGGAGGTGGTGGAGGAGGTATAGTCGTTGATCCGGGACTTTTGCCAACAACCGGAGTTGTTTTTATAGGAAAGGCATATCCAGCCAGCAATGTTTCATTATTGCAAAATGGCCGTTTGATTGTTAGAACGATTTCTGGACCTGACGCTTCGTTTTTAATAAGTATTTCAAACGCCGCTGCGGGAAATGCTAATTATCTTTTGGTTGCTGAAGATCCATTTGGCCGTCAATCTTCATTTACGGTTCCGGTTGTTGTTACAGCGGGAGCAACTACGACTGTCAGCGGTATTTTTATTGCTCCTACTTTGGACTTGAATAAGCGCCAATTAAATATTGGCGATAATCTTATTCTATTCGGACGTAGCGTGCCGAGTTCTGATGTTACAATTCAAGTTAATTCAGACACCGAAATGTTTTTGCGAACAAAAGCTGATAATTCGGGATCGTACATTTATACACTTGATACAAGCCTTTTAAATATTGGTACACATGATGCAAAATCAAAGAGTGCACATAGTAGCCAGGTTAGTGAATATGGGCAAGCTGTTGGTTTTGCGGTTTTAGATAAAGATGTTCCGATAGAAGAGATTTCCGAAGAAGAGATAGAGAAATGCGGATTGTCCGGCGACTTGAATACCGACTGCAAAGTTGACTTGATAGATTTTTCAATTTTGGCTTATTGGTATAAGCGACCAAATCCACCCGCTAAACTCGACGTAAAAAAAGATAAGAAAATTGATTTGGCTGACTTTAGTATTTTAGCCTCTCAATGGACTGGATGATATGAAGAAAATAACTTTATTACTATTTATTTTTGTGCTAATTCCGCTTTGTTCACAAGCGGCTGTTTTGAGAAGCTCTATTGATGAAGAATTGCTTGCAAAATCTTCAAAAGCTGTTGTTAGCATTCTTCTTGATGCTAAGGGTGAAAATATAAATGCTTTAAGTGCTGAATTATCAGTAATTTCGGGGGACGCGGAGATTTATGAAATAAATGACGGTGAGTCAATAATTTCAGCTTGGATTGAGCGACCGACAATAGAGAATAATAAAGTTGTTTTTGCCGGCATTATTCCGGGTGGATTTTCTGGAGTGTATGATCCAAACTCTAAAGACCCGCAACCCGGTTTAGTTATGAAGCTAGCTATTAAAAGCAATAATTCAGGAGAAGTGATTCTTGGTATTAAAAATTTGCAGGCATATACTGGGGCCGGAGAATCAGCACAAATTACAGCCGATCCGGATATTGTTAAGATACTTTTTTCTAATAAAACAGATGAAGTACCGGACCAGACTCGCTCTGACTGGACGGTTCCGGTATTTACAGAGTTTAGTATTTCAAAATTAAATAACGAAACAAGGGGATGGTTTGTGGTTTTTAATGCTGAAGATCAAGAATCGGGTATTGAGTATTATGAAATTCAAGAAACCTTTAATAAGGAGCCGGATCCATCGGGTTGGAAGAGAGCTGAAAATCCATACTTGCTTAAGGATCAACATAGATTACATACAGTTTTTATTAAAGCGGTTGATCGCACGGGAAATCAAAAAATTGTTAGAATTTTTCCGACCGGCTTGAGCTTCTTTGAACAATGGGATTGGCTGATCGCTGTAATCTTATTAGCAGCAGCGGTTTCTATTATTGTATACCGACGTCGCCGCATTATATGAAAACTTTAAAGTTTATTGTAGTACTTATTTGTTTCTTGGGTTTTGTTCATAGTGCCCAGGCCGCAAAGTACCATTTTCGAATGGATAAAGATATATAT
>CAYGIU010000001.1:0-23531 GCA_964350015.1 uncultured Gammaproteobacteria bacterium | reverse complement strand
TCTTGATTCTAGTGCGCGGTTTTTTAGGCGTTCAATGGCGCTATCAACGGCTTCTGCTGCGCGATCATTGCCTTTGGTAGATAAATCTTCGCGAATAGTTTCAAGTCTTGATAAGGTATTCTCAAGGCGGGCTTGAGTTTCGTTTTCGGCTGACAAGCGACGAGCTTCGAAATTAGCTTTAATTTCAGAACGTGTTTCGGTTTCAGCTTTGCTTTCCAAAACATTAAGTTCGTCAATACGAGTAACCGTGTGTTTGGCTTCTAATTCCGCCTTTGATTCTTCTGAAACTGCTAATCTTGTTTCAAATTTTTCAGCAGCTAGTTTTAAAGGATGAAGAAAATCACCAGGCAAAGAGTTTTCGGTGGCAAAAGCGGCGCCGCCTGAAATAAGTACGCAAACAATAATAGCCAGAGTGATTGGCAAAGGTTTAGCAAATAAAACTATCCAAGTAGCAGTAGCTGAGGCCTCTTCACTTTCTTTGCCCTGAGCTATGCGGTCAAAAAGTTCTGACTTTAAGGCAACTTGACGCAAAGGATTAAGTTTGTGCTGTTGCTCAAGTATTTTGAGCGCTTTGAGTATTCGGTTGTTGTTTTCGTTATTCATCTGTTTGGGGTTCAAACAATATATTTAATTTTTTTATAGCTCGGTGTTGCATAACACGAACTGCAATCGCAGTCTTTCGCATTATGTTAGCCGTTTCCTCAACCGTAAACTCTTGTAAGAAACGTAAATCTAAGACTTGTCGATAGTCGCTTGGTAAATCATTAAGGCAGCTACGGAGTTTTTCCTCTTCAAGACGTGAAGCAACATTATCTAATGGGTCATCCGAATCTGCTAAATCATAGAAATTTTCAATATCATCCGGCGTCGGTCGTCGTTTGAGCGTACGATAATGATCATTTACGAGATTACGGGCAATTGTGTATAACCAAGCGCTGAAATAGAGTTTTTCAAGCCTTAGCTTTGGCAATGCTTGCCAAGCCTTTAAAAAGGTCTCTTGTAAAATATCCTCGGCTTGTTCACGAGTAGCTACCTTAAAGCTGATAAAACGATAAATACGCTGAGCATACATATCATATAATTCACCAAAGGCTGATTGCTCGTGTTTCTGAGCTCTGGCTATGAGATTTTGTAGCTCAGTTGGTTCCATAGTGGCTACGTATTATATAACGAAAGAAAGACTTATTTGTTTCGGCGAAAAGCACCCGGACGCTGAGGACGACGAGCCCGGAAAGGTTTGCTCTTAAATACCGGTCTGGCAGGAGATGGGGCTGGTGCATTATGAAGCGGTAGGGACTGTTTTATTAGGCGTTCAATGTTTTTAACGTCATTTCGTTGGTGAGGCATTGCAAAGGAAATAGCATGGCCTACGGCTCCGGCTCGACCGGTTCGGCCGATACGATGGACGTAGTCTTCAGCCTGTTCAGGTAAATCATAGTTAATGACAAGCTCGATATTTCGAACATCAATACCGCGAGCTGCAATATCGGTTGCTACTAGAACGCGGTAACGTCCCAGCTTAAATCCTTCGAGTGCTTCTCGTCGTTGGCTTAAGGTTCGGTTCGAATGGATTTCATTGGCAGTATGTCCCATTTTACGAACTTGTAATGCTAATTTCTTTGCTTCGTATTTAGTGCGAGTAAAGACCAAGGTGCTTCCTTTATATTCAGCAAGAATCTTTTTAAGTAAGTCGGGCTTTTCCGGTTTTGGAATAAAAAATATTTCTTGGCTGACATCCTTAGCGGTAGTTCCGGCGGGCGCTACTTCAACGCGAACCGGCAGTTTCATATATTGCGCAACAAGAGCGACAATTTTTGTTGGCATAGTTGCTGAGAAAAGCATCGTATGGCGTTCTTTTGGTAATGCTTCAAAAATTGTTTTAATTTGTGGCATGAATCCCATATCAAGCATACGGTCAGCTTCATCGAGAACGAGAATCTTAACTAAGTTTAACTTTAAAGTTCGACGGGTGACATGGTCAATAAGGCGGCCTGGGGTCGCTACTATAATATGAACGTTTGCTTTTAATTTTCTTAGCTGACGATTAAAATCTTCTCCGCCGATTAAGACTGCGGTTTTAAGCCCAAATGATCGGCCGAGTCTTTGAATCGATTCATCAACCTGAACCGCTAATTCGCGAGTTGGAACAAGGATAAGTCCCTGCCCACCGCCCTGAGCGAGGCGTTGGAGCATTGGAATGCCGAAGGCCAAGGTCTTGCCGGTTCCGGTTTGAGCAATACCAATAATGTCCTTGCCTTCTATAGCTATAGGGATGGACTTTCTTTGTATTGGTGTTGGCGTAACAAAGCGGCTTTTAGTAAGGATTTCGAGTAGTTTAGGCGCAATGCCAAGGCCCTGGAAGCCTGGTTCTTGTGTATTCATATGGCAATCATAGCACATATTCTTTACAAATCAATAAAACTAGCGTAAAAAGAAGAAAATAATTAGAAGCTCATTTAAAAGGAAAGGACATAGAATGTCAAACGGAAAACCGGTGCATGTTATTGCTAAAGAAGGAGTACGGGGATCTCGTAATGTGATTATGAGTGGTGATCCCAATAGAATGGAATTTTTAGCAAAAAGATTTTTTCAGAATCCTCAGCTATTTAATGATAACCGATGTGAATATGGATTTGTTGGCGAATATGATGGAATGAGGATACTTGCTCAGGCTCATGGTATTGGCAGGGGATCAGTAAAGGCATATGCCGACGATATAATTGATTATCATGACGGAGATATCTTAATCCGCCTTGGCACAACTGGCGCCTACCGACCAGAAATGAAGCTTGGGGAAATAGTTATTCCAACGATGGCGTATTCGGATGAAACAGTAAAAAAGCTCGCATATGAGAATACCGATCTTGGCATAGCTCCAAATATGGGCTTATGCAATGCGGCTTTAAAAGCAGTCCATAAGCTTGGCGTGCCATACTACACAGGTAAAATATTATCATCAGATTATTTTAAGCCAAAGAAAGGACATGAAAATGACTGGAAACTTTGGGCAGCATTCAATCTCATTGCTGTAGAAATGGAAAGTGATATGTTATTTGAAACTGCGCGAGATAATGGTGCGCGCGCTCTAACTATTCTTACTATCAGTGATAATATCGCCACGGGAGAAGAGATGCCCCCGGAGCAAAGAGTAACGCATTCGGAAATTATGTTCTTAATAGCAATGGAAGTAATAAGGCATTGCAAAAAATAGTCTTTAACGTTTTAAATTAAAGAGGCTTATAAAAGCCTCTTTTGTTTTATTTTTTAAGAAGGTATATTATTAAAGCATCTATTATTAGAAAAAATATATGTCACATGAACAAGGTTCGTGTAAAAATAACTCCGGAATTTCTTGCGGAGCTTATGGCCTAGCCTTTATAGGTGCGGCAATCTATTATATTCAGCACGCTCCAAATTTTTGGGAAGGTGTTTTAGGAGTTCTTAAGGCAATAGTTTGGCCGGCTATGATTGTCTATAAATTACTTGAGTTTTTTAAGCTGTAGTCCCCATTATTGACACGGAAATAGTTTCATGCTATACTATAAAAGTATTGCGTATATGAGGTTTGTGAAGTAGTCGATTCAAATAAACAAAATATCACTTTACGATTTTATTCACTTTGAAACAACCATGAAGGGTACAATTAAGAAATTGACCGACAAGGGTTTTGGATTCATTTCTTCTGAAGGTCAGGAAAAGGATTTGTTCTTCCACGGCAACAGCCTGGTAGGCGTCCAGTTCAACGATCTTCACGAAGGTGACGAAGTCACCTACGAAGTAGAACAGTCCGAAAAAGGCCCGAACGCCGTAAACGTTCAACGCGCCTAAGACTCTCGTCTTCTAAAAACACCCTCCGCGAAAGCGGAGGGTGTTTTGTTTTCTTACTACTTAATCACAACTTGATAATCGCTGAGCATGCTCGTTACAATAAGAGTGACTAACTTAACTGAGTCAGTGCGCGCATCCTCAAAGATACTTTCATTAGCCATAACTTGGTTATTAGCACTATCAATCAACGTTTTAAGAGCTATATTATAATCTTCGTTCTGTGTGTTTCTGAAAACTCCTTTTATTTTTTCTAAGATTGATTTGTCAGCTATTACATCAAGCTCGCCGGATAAAGAAGAATCGAGTATTTCGGCATGCGGTAAGCTAATGGTCACGATCTTATTTTTAGAATCAACAACAATATTCTCTAGGCGTATATTTTTCATATCAACTCCGACATCAACCCGAATTAAACCAAAGACAGTAATCTTCTTGCCGGTAAATAGATCGGTCCAGTTATTATTCTTTGGTGTATCGATTTCCACTTTACTATTTATAAATGCTGTTTTAGTAACTAAAAAATATTGATTGGTAATTCTATCAAGGATAACTTGTGAATTAACAACAGAAGGTTTATTCTCGGCAGCGCCTAATTTCATCCCTTGATAACGACCATAGAAAAAAACAGCCACTAGGATTAATAGAACAATGACAACGAAAAATAAAATGGCTTTAATTCGGTTCATAGTATTTGATTATATTGCTCGGGGACAAGGATTCGAACCTCGATAGCCAGGACCAAAACCTGGAGTCCTACCATTAGACGATCCCCGAATGTACTTACCTAATGTATAGATTTTTTAGTCTTTTGTCAAAACCTGCTATAATGAAAATTATGAAAACATACATAAAATATCTCGCCATCTGGGCGATTATCGTAACACTTCTAGTAGGAGGCACTCTTGTTATCGGAGCTATCTTTTTGCGCTCGGACGCTACGGCTGATGTTTTGCGACTTGATGATCAAGAAGCAACAATCCTCGCTATTAATAAAGCGGTGCCTGGAGTTGTTAGTATTACGGTGTTTGAAAATATCGATAGAGAAAAAGTGCGGCGTGGCGCCGGGTCCGGTTTCTTGATTTCCGCAGACGGTTTGATACTGACTAATAGACACGTTACTGATGCGGCTCCTGACGGAAAATCAGAATTTAAAGTAACACTTAATTCGGGCAAACAATACTTTGCTCAGCTCATCGGCAAAGACCCGGTAAACGATTTGGCTATTTTAAAAATATTTGATAAGAAACTGCCATTTTTAGAAATGGGTGATAGTAATAAGTTGATGATGGGTTCGACGGTTATTGCCATTGGTAATGCCCTGGGTCGTTATGACAACAGCGCGACTAAAGGAATTATTTCCGGTTTAGGCAGAAGCTTAACAGCAGCGGGCGACAATGGACAAGTTGAAAATTTAGAAAACGTTATTCAAACTGATGCGCAAATAAACTTTGGAAATTCCGGAGGTCCGCTTATTAATCTTGATGGAAAAGTAATTGGCATTAACGTTGCCAAGGATGATGGCGGAGATAGCTTGGGTTTTGCAATACCGATTAATCAAGCAAAACCAATTGTCTCAAGTGCTCGAACTGTTGGACGTATTATCCGTGCTCGATTGGGTGTTCGTTACTTGATTATCACTCCTGAACTTGCTGAAGAACGAAAGTTAGCGCGCTCAAGCGGAATGCTTGTTGGACCAGGTGAAAATAATGAAACGGCAGTTGTTGAAGGATCGCCAGCGGCCATTGCCGGAATTCAAGACGGAGACATTATATTTGAAGCTGACGGAAAAAAGATTGATGAACGCTTACCATTACAATCGTATATCAGTCAGTTTGCTCCAGGTAAACGAATTGGATTAAAGATTCAGCGGGGGACAAGTATATTTTCAAAAATTGTAACACTTGATGAATTAAAATAATATGAAACGTTTTGATCTTATTACTCTTGGCGGTGCCACCGAAGATGTTACTGCGCTAGTTGATGATTTTTCATTATTGGATAATTCGGCCGATCCGATTCGTTCAAAATTAATCGCCTTTGAATATGGTGCAAAAGTTGGCTTGAGCGATTTACATTCGAGCTTTGGGGGCGGCGCTTCTAATGCCGCCGTTGCTGCTGCGCGTTTGGGCCTAAAAGTTGCGGCGCATATCAGCCTTGGACATGACAACCGCGGGGATCGAATTTTGCGCAATATGGTCGCTCATAAAATTGATACCCGTTTTATTGCTCGTTCTAAAGGCGAATCAGGCTTGTCATTTATTATCAAAACTCCGACACATGAGCATATTCTTTTCACCCATCGCGGCGCTAATGATTATTTGGAGATAAATCGCAAGCTTAGTATTGCTTTGCGCAAAGCAAAACGTGTGTATATAAGTTCATTGTCAGGATCATGGCGCGGTATATTAAAGCAAATTGCCGAGACTAAAGCACGAATCGCCTGGAATCCAGGTCGTCTGCAACTTTTAGCCGGCTATTCGGTGTTAAGGAATTTTTTGCAAGAGGTGGAAATATTGGTTTTAAATAAAGATGAAGCGACGGAGTTATTGATTTCAAAACCCGGCGTTAAAAAATCTTCATATTCGCGAACAGACTTGCTACGTGCTTTGTCTAAGATGGGACCAAAGCTTGTTTTGATTACCGAAGGCGGGAAAGGAGCTTCTCTTATTTGTGATAATAAAATATATCAACAAAAATCAGTGGCTAAGAAAGTTGTTGATACGACTGGCGTCGGCGATGCCTTTGCTGCTACTTTTATTTCTTATTATGATAAGCATCAAGACATTGCTCGAGCTTTACGTGCGGCCGCTAAAAATGCCGCTTCTGTTATAGGAAAAGCAGGCGCCCAAAATGGACTTAAAACCAAAAGCGAATTAGGAATATAAAATGCCGGAATTACCAGAAGTAGAAACAATCGCAAGAGATTTAAATAAGTATCTATCCGGTAAAGTAATTAAGGATATTAAATCGGTTAATTCTGGCAAAGTGTTGCAAACGCCTTTGCCATTTTTTAAACGCTCTATTTTAGGAAAGAAAATTCGTAAGGTATTTCGTCGCGCAAAAATGTTGATTATAGATTGTGGCGATCAATACATTGTTTTTCATTTAAAAATGACGGGGCAATTAATTTATACGGATAAGAAAACAGTTATTGCCGGTGGACATCCGATTGTTTCTACTGGCGTGAAGGTTCCTAATCCTTATACTAGAGTAATATTGTATTTTTCGAACGGCGCTGTTTTGTATTTTAACGATTTGCGAAAGTTTGGTTGGGTGAAGCTTATAGCGGCTAAAGATTTTTTGTCTCACACAATTAAGGTTGGCCCCGAGCCGCTCGATAGAAGTTTTACCCTTAAGATATTTCAAGCGGCCTTGATGCGTCGTTCTAAAAGTGTTATTAAAGCCGTATTATTAGATCAATCAGTGATTGCCGGACTCGGAAATATTTATGTTGATGAAGTGCTCTTTCGGGCTGGCGTTAGACCGAGTCGGAGTATACAAAGCTTAAAGCCGGCAGAATTAAAAAAGATATTTCAATCCATTCCGATTATCCTTAACAAATCCATCTCTGAACGGGGGACGACTTTCAGTAATTTTTTAGATCCTGCTGGATTACGCGGTAATTTTGTTTCTTTTCTTAAAGTTTATGGACGTAAGGGAAAAGCTTGTAATAAATGCGGCCGAGCAATTAAAAAAACCCGCTTAGCCGGACGAGGCACTCATTGGTGCGAATATTGTCAGAACTAAGCAAAAAATTGTATACTATAGTAGTGCATATATATATGAAGGAATTACGATTAGCCATAGCACTCGCGTTTTGCAGCCTGACAATCCTGTTTGGTTCTTTTGCCTATGCTCAAACTGATACCGCATCCGAAGCTTCTGATCCAGGTTCACAGGCCCCGGGTCCGGGAAATAACCAAATTATTTCCAAAGATGCGATTGGATTGCGTGTGGTTCCTAATCCAGAACATTATTCGCCGCTGCAATGGTATCAATATAATATCAAAGTTAAGGGAGCGCCGCAGTCTCTAGTTGTTGATGGTTATGAAGCGGTGCGTGATGGACGAACTGTCTATGTTAACGCGGCAAAATTAGTTCGCGTCAATCGTTGTTCTGATAATCCGGGAATCATTTGTCAAAATGATAACCAATGCGGACAAGGAAATCCGAGTGAAACTTTGCTCCCAAACATTTTTATCAAAACTGCCTTAGCTGCCGGAACTTGTGTCGCTTCATCCATTCCTGAGCTGTACACAAACATTTACATTATTTCGTATAACCAAGATCCGGAAGCGGCAACAACTGATATTTTTGGACAACTTCTTCAATATTGGAAATTTAATATTGATGTTCAAAATTGCAGCGTAACGGTTTCTCAATTGTGTACTGAGAATGCTGAATGCCCTGGTAGTACGGAAGTTTGTCAGCAGACAGGATACTGCAACCAAAGCACAACAAAAGTTTGTACGCTTGATAGCGAATGTCCGGATAACGAATTTTGTAATAGTAAAAAATCAACAATTATTCGCGACACACGTCGTTTATCGGATTTACGTGATGTTAAGGATAGATTGGAAAAATACAATCTTATTGTTCGACGTTACCCGGCACTTGATAATGGAACCTATTTAACAAACAGAACGGTTTCAACCTGGCCGAGCTGGGTCGCGACATTTAGCTCAACACTCGGTTCAAATCTTCCATCTGATCCAATTAATATTTTGGGACCCTGCACTGGCTATGACGCGATAACTTGCTGGAACGAAGAAACCAAGCGTTTTGCGGCCGTAGCTGACCCTTTGGTATTACCGGCAAATAGCCACGCGTATTATTATCAGTATAAGAAAACAGACAATAGCTATCGTTTCTGTAGCATTGTTGAATCGGGCTTTGTTCAGGGGAAAACACCAGGATCAGAATATTGTCGAACAGGAAGAAATTGTATTAGAAATTGTTCGGGAAGAAATTGCGGTGATGATGGTTGTGGGGGAAGCTGTGGATCATGTGTCTCTGGTCAAACCTGTCAAAGCGGTCGTTGTCGAAACAACACAATTCAAAATCAAGAATAAAAAACTCTCCGATAACGGAGAGTTTTTTTATAATGTAATGTGTAGAATGCAGGCGACGAGAAATCCTATAATTGCTCCGGTGAGCAATTGTTTTGGTGTATGCCCGACTCGCTCTTTTAGAATTGGATATGAATCATCGATATACGCGTCATCACCAAGATCTTCAACTAGTTCATTAATTACTTTGCCTTGGCGACCTATGTATTGGCGGATGCCAACGGCATCACGCAATGATAATAAAGTGAACAATGCTGTAATCGCAAATTCCGGCGAATCAAAACCAAGTCGTAAGCCGAGAATTGTTGATAATGAGATTGTAATGGCGGCATGACTTGAGGGCATTCCGGAATAAGCAACAAGATTTTTTAAGCTCCAGCTTAGCTTATTTGATGGAATAAAAAACTTGCT
The DNA here is from genome assembly GCA_964350015.1 of uncultured Gammaproteobacteria bacterium. GTDB lineage: Bacteria > Patescibacteriota > Patescibacteriia > Patescibacteriales > Patescibacteriaceae > Patescibacterium. Next base: position 14,223 of record CAYGIU010000001.1, on the reverse strand, counting down.
AACTTGAGCAATAGTTACGGCGACTATGGGGACAATAAGATAGATATAGGACATATGATATACTGACAGTATAAAGAGAAAGTATATAAAAGACAAATGCATATAGTTATTCGCGCTGGAGGCGCCGGAACTCGATTGTGGCCGGTGAGCCGTCGCGGCGCTCCCAAACAATTCCAATCAATTCTCGGTACGGTTTCAATGATTGAAAAAGCTGTATCTCGAATTCAGGCGCTCAATGTTGATAAACAAAGCGTCTGGATTTCAGTTAATAAAAATTTATTGGCTAGATTGCGCGATGAAATTGAGATTCCTGATGATCATATAATTATTGAACAAGAAACGCGTAACACCGGACCGGGTATTTGTCTTGAAGTTTGTTTTCTTGAAAAAAAAGTTCCTCTTGATACGGTTATTGCGTCGTTGCCTTCTGATGATTATATTTCAAATGAACAAGCCTTTATTGATCTACTCTTAGCATCGGAACGATTTATTATTGAACACCCTGAATATATTGTCGCTCCGGCTGTTAAGCCTGATTACCCGGAAGTGGGATACAGTTATCTTAAAGCCGGTAAGCGTTTAGACGAAGGAGCACAAGAAGCAATGTTTGCTGTGGCTGATTTAGTTGAAAAGCCAAATAAAGAATATTGTGAAGAACTAATTGAAAGCGGTGTTCATTATTGGCATACTGGAATGTATGTCTGGCAGCTTAAGCGTATTATTGAGCTCTTTGAACAATATCAACCGGCCATGATTGAAATCTGTCGTAAGATTGTTGCTTCGGGAAGCGAGGAAGATTTAGCCTTATTTTCATCCTTAGAAAAGATTTCCATTGAATCTGCTATTACGCACCGAACGTCGACAATCGCGATGAGTGTTTCGAATCATCTTGGCTGGAGCGATGTTGGTAAATGGCCAGCGGTGAAGCGTTTGAGTGCAGAAGATGAATATGCTAATGTAGCACTAGGCTCAGCTCGCTTTCATAAAAGCTCTGATAATCTGGTATATAATCGAAACACCCAGAAACTAGTGATCCTTAATGGCGTTAAGAACATTGCGGTTATTGATACGGGCGGTGTTTTACTTGTTTCTGATTTAGAATCAACTGAAGATATTAAAACAATTCTTGACCAATTAAGCGAAGAGGATTTAGAACATTATTTATAAGATATGAAAAAATTATTTCTTCTCATAGCGTTGATCGTTCTTGGTATTATTTGGTATCAAGGCCGTTTAGCAGCGCGTTCGGATAATACTGAGGCTCACACATTTACGGTAGAGCAGGGTGAGGGGACAAAAACTATTGCTGATAGATTGGAAAAAGACAATCTTATTTCATCGAGTTTTGCATTTAAGATTCATTTTTATATGAACCGCGATGAAACTATAAAGGCTGGGGAGTATCGTATTGAAGCAAAGACTAAGACTAAAGATATTATTTATTTACTTAAGGAGGGGGACACACAAGATAAAGAAGTGTCAGTACTAATTCGCGAAGGTCTTAGTGTTAAAGAGATTAACAACTACCTAAAAGAGAAGTCTTATTTAAAAGATGATAGTTTTTTAATAGCTGCTAAAGAATATGAAGGTTATCTTTTTCCGGACACCTATCGAATGTTTAAAGATTTTACTGCCGAAGATTTGATTGAAAAAATGCGGGCGAATTTTGAAAAGAAGTTAAGCACTGATTTACGAGAGGATATGGAAAAGTCCGGTCATAAACCCGAAGACATTATTATTATGGCTTCTATCTTAGAAAAAGAAGTACGAACCGAAGAAGAAATGAAAATTGTTTCTGGTTTGTTTTGGGATAGAATGAAAATTGGGCAAGCGCTACAATCTTGTGCGACACTTGCCTATATTCTTGGAGTCAATAAAGCGCAGTATAGTTATGAAGATACACAAATTGATTCGCCGTATAATACCTATCAGCATCGTGGTTTGCCGCCGGGACCAGTTTCTAATCCTGGCTTAAGAGCAATTAAGGCAGCGATTTATCCGACAAAGACTGATTATAACTACTTTTTAAGCCGGCCTGATACCGGAGAAACAATTTTCTCTGTAACGCTTGATGAGCATAATGCCGCTAAAGCAAAATATTTAAAATAATATAGCCGGGAGAGGGATGTTGACAGTGTTAACTACTTTTGGTACTATAGTTTTGTCCTAGACAGCAGGCAATCACTAAGCCCTGCCGAGACACAAATAGCAATTTTGCTATATTTTATTATCTAGGACTTATTAAAGGTCGTAGATTTTTTTATAAGATTCCCGCCTTCGCGGGAATGACACAGTGAACATATGCCAAAAACAAAGCAGAAGAAACAGGAAATTAGCCGTGATATCAAAGAGCGTTTGGCAAAATCAACGGCTGTCGTATTTACGAGTTTCAACGCATTGACCGTTAAAGAGAACGAAGCATTGCGTAATGAACTTGTTGAGGGACAGGCTGAATATTATGCAGCTAAGAAGACATTGTTAGCTCGGACTCTTTCTGAAGCGAACATTGAAGTCGATGCTCGTAGTTTTGATGGTCAAGTCGCTGTAACCTTTGGTTACGCTGATGTAGTTGCACCGGCAAAAATTCTTGCGAAATTCGTAAAAGATACTGAAGGTCGCATTAAGTTTTTGGGTGGAATTTTGGAAGGAAAGTATATTGACGCCGCTGGCGTTACTGCACTTTCTGTTTTGCCTTCGAAAGAAGAGCTTTATGCCAAAATTGTCGGCTCTATCAACGCGCCTATTTCCGGTTTTGTTAACGTATTAGCTGGCACCCTTCGTTCATTCGTCGGTGTCTTGTCAGCAATCGAGAAGACTAAGTAATATAAATCAAACAATATGTCAGAAGAAACAAAGAAAGAAGAAGTGGTTGTTCCTGAAAAGTTCAAATCACTTGTTGAATCAATCGAGAAGATGTCAGTTTTGGATTTAGCTGAATTGGTTAAAATCCTTGAAGACAAATTTGGTGTTTCAGCCGCAGCACCAGCCATGATGATGGCCGCTGCCGGCGCTCCAGCCGCTGCTGTAGAAGAGAAGGACAGCTTTGATGTTGAACTTTCTGAAGCAGGTGCTAACAAGATTGCCGTTATTAAGGCTTTGCGCGAAGTTGCGCCTGACCTTGGTTTGGCTGATGCAAAAGCCGTTGTTGATGCCGCTCCTAAAGTAATTAAGGAAGGTGTTAAGAAAGACGAAGCTGAAGCTATCAAGAAAAAGCTTGAAGAAGCTGGTGGAAAGGTTACTCTTAAATAACCATTTTAAAAAGACACTCGCCAATGGCGAGTGTCTTTTTAATTATCTATTATTGTAAATGTTTTGCCTCTACCGAATAAACTGATTTTCCGTTAAGGAAGTAAACGAGTCGGTTCTTTTGATCAACAACAGCGTCTTTTAGATTGTTTAATTGATCTCCGGTGTATTGAGCTTTGTAAACACCATTTTTTGAATAAACTAAGAGGCGGTTGTTTTTCGGTTCTAGAATGTAAAGGAAATCAAGATCAGTTGAGACGGACACACGGACAGGCTCTTCAAGTGCGGGAGTAACTTCGTCTAGTGATAAAAGTTCTCGTTTGCCGCCAGCTAATTTACTAACAGCATTATTTTCAATCAAATATACTCGGCCATCAATGGCCATTGATTTTATCTCTCCCAAACTAGTGTCTTTATGCCAATCCATTCGGCTCGTAAAAGTTTTTGTCTTTTGGTCTAAATTAAAACGGTTGATTCCGCCATTACCCGCTGAATAGAGACGATTATTATAAACAGCTGCGGCTTGTATCGGGGATGTTGGATTATCTATAGAAATATTTGTAAAGGAGTTAGTTTCTGAAAGGTATGAAAGAACTGAGTTTGTGCCAACATAAAATTGAGCAGGCGAATCAAAACTAGCGCCAGCCAAACCCGAAGGGAACCCGTCATTGCTTGCTGGTTCGGAAAGACCACCGTTAGCCGCCATTTTACGAATTGATTTTGTTTGTGAAGAAACAGCGAAGATTGATCCGTTATCAGAAATTAAGTAATCAGTTTCGTCAGGGAGCTCAACGAGCGCTGGCGACGAACTCAAGCGAACAATATTATAGATTCCGTCTAAGCGTTGTTCGTAGCGTGTTTTAATAGCTGCCTGTTTTTCTTTTTCATCAACGGTTTTGTTCGGAAAAGCGGCAACGATAGTGGACATTTCAATAAGAATTTCTTTTGCTGCTTCGCGGTTGTTATATAAAAGAGTTGCTTCAAGCTGATTTTCTTTTTGCGTAAACTGTTCAGTAAGTTGGGCGATATGAGCATTCGCTTCTTTGCGACGGTTAGCTACTCCTAAATACACTACGTTAACGAGAAGTCCGACGACGCAGATTGCAATAACAATTAGAAGAGCCTTGCGTTTGCGGTCTAGTGCATTAAAGCGTGAGAGGCTGCTTAAAGCATATTGCAGGTATGACTTGAATGATCCTCGTGTTGAAATAATTATTTCTCGGCGTGCTCTCGGGTCATGTGCAAAGCGCGCAGCGTGCATTGTTCCTCTCCACATAAGAACTCCAAGTGCAGCAACAAAACCTAAAACTCGGCGACCAAACTCCGCGGCGCGTTCAGCAATACCTAGTCGTTCACCGGCGATTGTTAATCGTCGAGCTTTATCCTTAGCAAATGATTTAATTCCGTTTGAAGCGGGACGAAGTTTTGTGAGCCATTTTTTTAGATTGACTATGCCCGATGGGCTTAAGAGCTGTTCGGTTTTTTCTTGAGTTTGGTTAAGCTGATGAACCGAGGAGCGTCCGGCGCCTGCTGGCGTCGAACCCGGAACAGCGATGCTTGCAGCCGGTGCGGCAAAGGCGTCATGCTCGCCAGTAGTATTTTTTAAAATGAGTCCAAAGAAGGGGACAAAGGCGTTTGTCTGATCAAGCAACAGTTTCATTTGTTCGGCTGCTCCGCTTGGCGGTAGGGTTGTGATTATGTCGCAGACTTGCTTTTTGGTTAAATATTCAAAAAGAGATTCATTGGCAAAAAAGAAATAGCCGTGCGCTGGAATAGCTCCAGCAACAACATTGGTAAAGAATTTATTTGGTTGAGAAATTTCCTGAGTGGGGTCATTGGTTTTTTCAGTGATATCAACGAGATTATACTCGGCAAGCATTTCACCGGCTTTATTTTTCGGACGATATAAAAGAATAGCTTTGCTAGATCCGATTTGGCTAAAGAATAACTTATTACCGTGAACAATGCCGATAACAGCTTGCATATTAGCAGCGGACAAACGAATCTTTTCCTGTTCAATGAATTCCGCTAGGTTACGGTTTAATTTAGAAATCGCTGATTCAAAAACAAGTTCTGGCTTAATAGTGCCAAAACGTTCTCGGATCATGAATATTTCATTCTCGTAGTATTGTCGGTAAGCGTCGGCAATAATGAAATCACCAACACGAGCGTCTTCGGGACGCTCTGTTTCAAGTTCTAATAAAATGAAAAGCCGGCCAGCGAGAGTTTCTTCCTCGGCCGACGGCTGGCTTACGAACACGCGGCTGACAAGATTGGATTTTTGGCGCGGGTTAACAGTCAGTGGCGCTACTTTGTAGCTCATAGGCAGTATTTCTAGTTTGACCTTTATACAATATTAGTATACGATGAGAGACGTTAAAAATCAACAAAATTGCGGTTTTCCGCCTAACTATGCTTGCTAAACTTTTTGGATCAGTGGCCAGGGTAAAAATTTTAAAGTTATGTCTGTTAAATCCGGACAATGCTTATTATATCCGTCAGGTTTCCCGGCACTTAAACTTGCAACTCAATGCGGTACGTCGAGAGCTTGAAAATTTAGAAACAATAGGTCTTTTAGCTAGTCATCAAGCAACTGAAGAAGAGCATGAACAAGACGGCGGCCGCAGTGATCGTAAATTTTTTCAGGCTAATAAAGAATTTATTCTTTTTAATGAGGTCCGTGAGCTTATTATAAAGGCGCAGATTTTATGCGAAAAGGATTTCACGGAAAAACTTAAAAAACTTGGTCCGATTAAACTTCTTGTATTGTCCGGTCTTTTCTTAAATGATAAACAGGCACCGGTAGATATGCTTATAGTGGGGGAGTTTAATAAAGATAAAGTGGCAAAGCTTATTAAAGAACTTGAAAACGAATTGGTTAATGAAGTTAACTATGCAGTATTGACCGAGGAAGAGTTCAGATATCGACAGCAAATGACAGACGTCTTTTTATATGGCGTTTTAGAAAGCAAGAAGGTTATTGTTATTGATGAACGCGGGTATCTTAAGATGAGTTAAGCTAAATATGTAGGCTCTATAGTGTTAAATTCTCGATTTTCATAAGACCGGCATTAAATGCTGGTCTTTTTTATTTGAAGAAAGAGGCCCAAAAGAGCAGGTTTTTAGCCCATATTGACATTATTTTGAATATATGCTATAGTATTAGTTATATTTAAACAAATTATCCATTATGGAATTTCACGAATTTATACAATTGTTAGCGCGTAAGCGTAAAACAGTCTATGGCATTATCGCCATTTTTATATTATTGGGCGTCGGAGTCGTTGCTGTTCAGCGTTTTAAGTACAGCGCGGACTCGCAGTTGCTTGTTGTTCAGGAATATAATCGAACTATTGACGCCTATACTGCTTCAAAATCAAACGAATATCTTTCTAGCGTTTTAGCAAACGTTGTTGTCTCCAACTCTTTTTATACAAAAGTAATGGAGTCAGGTTTTGATATTAATGCAGGATACTTTGGTGATACAACCAAAGATCAGATGAAAGAATGGAATAGAACAGTAAGTGCTAAGAGTATTAATGACTCTGGTATTATTGCGGTTTCGGTATATCATCCTGATCGCGCTCAAGCCGAACGCATTGATCGAGCGATTAACTATGTCTTAATGACACAGAACACTGCATATCATGGTTCAGGCGATGCTGTTAAAGTTCGCTTGATTGACCAACCGATTACTTCAAGTTATCCGGTTAAACCAAATATTCCGTTGATACTTGGTGTGGCGATTATTTTTGGTGCTGCAATCAGCTTGATATATATTTATCTTGCTCCGCATGCTCAAGTGTATGAAACACATAAGTACGGACAACGTTCAAGTTATCGACCGAATCAAGCTCATCCGGTATCACCAAATTTCCATCAGGATATGATTGGTGAAGGAGGCTATTTGGAAGATACTGATGAAGTAAACCCGGAAGACATTGCTCAACGTGCGAGCATGAAGAATATCCTAAAATAAGCTTAAATCTGGAACACTGCCATAAAGCTTGACAATATGTTGTCTTTATGGTAGGATTGCGGATTAAAGTATACGGGTAGAAGATTAACAAAATTAATTAAATAGGCGGTTTAATTACCGCAAGAAGAAAGGATAATAAAAATTGAAAAAATCAATTTTTGGATTAACCCTTTTTCTTTGTATGTTTATAACATACAATTCTTTCGGCCAATTAAACCTGAAAGAAGAAAAGGAAGAGGTTGTTCAGCAGCGTGTTGATACAGTTTTAGTAAGTTCCACTGGCGGTCTTAAGTTAAAGACTGAAGGCATAACACAGCTTAGTTCTGGCGATTTAACAAACTTGAACCAGAATACAAATTTTGTATCAAATACAAAAGTTACAAAAGATGTAAGTCTGAGATTCCCGTACAGTCAGTACGAGGGAAACTGGTCATTCATTCAGGAGCGTACTCCTTTATCAATTTTCAGGGGAAATTATTTCTCTGCAATTGTACGACAGAATTTAAATAAACCTGTCGGAACTGAAGGTTTGAATTCTCTTGGCGGTAAGTTTGAATATGCAATATATACTATGGATATTAACGACGAGTTAAATTCCAAAAATAATGCGCATATTAATGTAACTGAAGGTGCTGTGTCATTAACTTTTTCCAAAAGCAGAAATGCACGCGGCATGAATGGCTATGCCATTGATGTTGGTGTGTATCAAAGCACAGAGAAAGGCTCAACAGCCGACTCTGTAACTTGGAAGCAAGTTGATGTTGGAGTTAAGATTGCTTGGTGGTTTGATCTAAGTAGAAGCAAGAACTTTGCGTTTAGACGTGTAAGTTTAAGCGGCTTTTTTCAAACGCCGTGTTTTAGCTCGCAGCGTTCTACGGAGTACAAAGGGTACACCGTAGAGTCAAAAATTTATGACAAGCAAATGTGGGGTTTAAACCTGCAGGCGAATGTCCTAACTTTTGATCTTGGCAGTGATTTCGCATTGGGAATTGGTGGAATATTTAGCTACATGTCTGTAGCCGATAATAACACCAGCTTCTTTGGTGCACAGGGTGTTGCTGAGTTTTATTACCAGTATTATAAAATCGTTGAAGTAAAATTCGGCGGCAAGAGTAATCCTAATGATAAGACAAGGCGCGCAACAGCAACAACGGTTCAAATCAATGTTGAGCTTTTTCAGCTCAGCAGATCAGTATTCAAATTTTAAAAAAACATAACATAAACTATAAACGAAAGAGGATATAATAAATGGAAGATACAAAAACAAACACCGGCGTGGAACACGTTCAGGTGAAAAAAACTGACAATAATGTCAGAAACGGTTTATTAGCTGTAATTGCATTGCTAATAATTGCGCTTGTATATTTTGCATGGCCAAAAGGCAATACTGAAACAACAGAGGTAAAACCACCGGTTGAACAGAAAAAAGAAAACACCGGTTTAACAAAGGAAGATATTGCTTCAATCGTTGCAAGCGAAATAGCAAAGCAGAATCCTAACCAGAATAACTCAACCGGAACTATTGCAGGCCAGCAGAACAACACCAATACAGGGATGTTTGTAACAGCGGCAGTAGATAACTTCAAAACCGGTAATAATTATCAGATCAACAGGCTCACTGACCTTAAAGAAACTATGACCGGCATCGCTGGCATAACTAAAGAAGGAATAGTGTATCACTTAATAAGCGCTGCAGATAAGGAAAAAATAAGTACAGGTGATGTTATTAAAGTTCGCGGTAATTTTACAATTACCCCGGGCGACAAGAAGCAGATCTGGAAAAACAAACCTTTGTATGTAGTCGGTGATTATTACTGTTACAAAATTGAAAACTTGAATGAGCAGCCCACGCTTTTAGAATGGTGTTATCCTATTGGAACAACACAATACTACTTGCCGCAGCAGCTAATCAGGCATCAGGGATATCCGGTAAGCAGACGCTTGGACCAGGAACTGATGGACGAAAACGATTAACAAAGATTTATAGTTCATTGAAACTGGGGTGTTGAATAACAACACCCCCTTTTCATAAAAATAAAATTTTAGAAAATTAAGGAGTCAAAATTGAAAAAACTATTTTTAATTGTCTTACTTGCACTTTGCACAGTACCGACAATAAACTTAACAGCTCAGGATATTGTTCCGAACTATGGAGTAACTACCGATGGTGATTACTTTATACGAAAGGACGCAGTTAACAAGGTTTGCACTGTTTCTGATCTATTCAAGAAATTCGGCGGATACAATATCCGGGTGAATGGAGATAAAGTTCTTCCGGGAAGCTGGGAGGCAGGTTGGAGTAATCTAGCCTACTACGAATATCAGGGCGTTGATGTCTATGTGTTCCGTTCAGGAATAACAGTAGGTGTTAATGAAAAAGTACATTTCTGTTTTGAAGTTAATGGAACCTGCTTTTTTCCCACTGCGGCGGTTAAAAGCGGTAGCTCAATTATAAATTTATCCGATGTCGAGGAAAATCCTTGGAAAAACGGATATAATTTATTCATGACACCGGTTTCTTTCCGATTTCAGTAAATAATAAGATTTTGTAAGTTTAGAAAAACTTTCATTAGGGGAGCTATAACAATAGCTCCTTTTTTCTTTGACTTTGGCCTAATTTTATGGTATATTCAAGCTATATTTATGCAAACTCCAGGTGAAAAAAAGTTAATAGCCGTGTTGGCCGAAGCAGTTTCAGCGGTCCAAGCAAGTGGGGGAACGCCGCATATTTTAAACGTGGGTGCTGCTAAAAGCACGGTTTTAGAAAACTCAGTGGCTAAGCTCATAGCTAATACTAATTTTGTTTGTGATCGAGCCGATATTGACGACTGCATGGTTAGCGAGCCATGGGTAGGGAAATGTTTTACTGCCCCGGTTGAAGAAATGCCTCAAGCTAAAAGCGGCGATTATGATGTAGTTTTTGCTAACTATGTTTTTGAACATATTAATGACTTGGATAAAGCAATTAACGAATTGAAGAGAATTTTAAAACCGGGTGGCTTATTTATTGTGGCCTCACCTAATCCTTCGGCTCCTGAATTTTTATTAGCTCGCTTTACTCCACTTTGGTTCCATCAAGTTATCAAAGGAGTTGCTGACGGCCATCGCGCGTATCGGACAACCTATTTATTTCCCTCTCTTGAATCTTTAGCTCGGCGTTTTAAACGCCATGGATTTTCCGTCATTGATAAAGAGTATTATGCCTTTACCTTTGGCTATCTTCATCCGTATCCCATTATTAAGACCTTGAGCAAGGTTTATGACGCGATTGTGCGAAGCATCGCCAGTAAAACCATTATGGGAAACGCATGCTTTGTTTTTAAAAAAAATAGTTAAGATGCCAGCGCAAAGACCAAACCAAAATAGTGTCTTGTTTCTTGGTTTAGTTATGGCCTGCATCGTTTTATTTCTTTTGTCATTAAGTTCAACTGCAGTGCTGTCAATTTTGGCAGTTACTATTTTACTTATTCTAACAAGTTGGAAACCGGAAATTGGTTTGTATTTAATGACACTGTGCTTGCCAATTATTGATTATAACTTTTTTGTTGGTCCGCTTATTATTCCTCTAGTTGATGGATTAGCGGTTATTTCTCTGGCCGGATTTGTATTACATTCTATTTTTAGACCCCGTGAAGCCAAGCGTTGGCGCTGGCCGGCTTTAGTTCCGTATTTAATCTTTTTGGCGGCAGTATTGGCCTCTTCATTTTTTACTGAGTATATTGCGGCATCGCTTTGGTATGGCATCCGTTGGATTGCACTTTTTTATTTTGCCTATATAATCTTGCCAGTAAATATTATTAAGGATGAAGCTCGGCTTAGAAAAGTATTGTGGTGCATGTTGCTTTCTCAGCTCGCGGTTGCGCTTATTGGTTTAAGCTCTTTGTTTGTACAGGATTGGCAGAACTTATCAATGCGCGTGCGTCCGGTATCATTTTTCGGTGGTTGGCCGTTAGGTGATAATCATAATTTAATCGCTGAGTTTTTGGTTGTTGGTGTATTTTTTACAATCGCCATGCGTTACTGGACCCGAAGTAGCCAAGTTTTAAAATATTTAACCTTATCTTCTGGCTTTTTAATGATGGTGGCGCTAGGAACATTTTCACGTGCGGCCTGGATCGCGTTATTTTTACAATGGGCTTTGTATCTTGCGTATCGTGCCTCTTTAAAAAAATCATTAGTGCCATTTCTTATTGTCTTATTTTTGTTAAGTCCCTTGGCCATATATATGGTCCGTTTGCAAAGCCAGTTCGAGGTCGGCGTCAGTTCAACGCAGAGTCGTTTGTTGTTAACGGAAATTAGCGTACAGGCCTTGCTTGAAAAACCGTTTTTTGGACATGGATCAGGAAGTTTTTATGAAATAGTTGGCGACAACATCCGCTTTTTAGCAAAGTATGGTTCAGCACTTGATTCGCACGGTGTTATTCAAAAAATTATTGCTGAGAACGGTTTGGTTGGAATGGCTACCTTTAGCATTTTTGTAATTAGTTTGTTTTATATATTATGGCTGGCTGTTAGGTCTGCTCGGGAAACGCCGTATATGAATATTATTTTGCCATTAAGTATTGGTGCATTCGGTGGTTTCTTTTTTCAATTTTTTAATACTTCATATTATAAAGGTAAGGCTTGGTTGCCAATCGGTATTGCCATAGCGGCAGCATATCTTATAAAGGACAAGAAGATTCAAGCATATGCAAAAAAATAAGAGTCAGATACATATTCTTCACATTTTACCGACCCTCGATACCGGAGGAGCGGAAAGATTGTTAATCGACATAGCTAAAGGACTGAATGCTAACCGCTTTAAACAAGCGGTACTTTGCTTTAAATGGGGAGGGGAACTCGTTGAAGAAATGAGAAAGACCGGAACGCAAGTTTTTGTGTTAGAAAAAAAACTTGCTTTTGATCCTCTTAATTTTATTAAAATTTGGAAGATAATTTCTAAATTGAAACCGGATATTATTCATACTCATCTAGGCGCGGATATGTACGGCCGATTAATTGCGGGGCTTAAAGGAATTCCGGTTGTCTCAACGGAACATAATTTAAATAAAGACGAAGGCTCTATGACTCGCTTTTTAAAAAAGGCGACCATTCATTATGCGAAAGCCTTGATTGCCGTTTCACAAGCCGTTGCTCGCGATGCGCACGAAAGATATAGTGTGCCCTTGGAAAAGTATGAAATAATTCACAATGGTGTTGATACTAGCCGTTTTAGTCCGTCGCCGCATATTTTTAATAAAGTTTTGCGAATTGGTTCTGTTGGTCGTTTGTCAGAACAAAAGGGCTTTGATGTTTTAATTGAAGCGATTCATTTACTTGATGATAAGGATATTGTCTGCGAAATTGCCGGTGAAGGTTCGTTGCGCTCGCAGCTTGAATCTCAGATTAAAAAAAATAATTTATCAAATCAAATTAAGCTCATCGGCGTTCGCCACGATATCCCGGAATTTCTAGCTTCATTGGATATATTCGTTTTGCCATCGCGCTGGGAGGGATTGGGTATTGCTGCCCTCGAAGCGGCCTTGGTTCAAATCCCGATTATTGTTTCAAATGTTGATGGTCTACAAGAAATTGTTGACGATGCTCATAATGGATTAGTTTTTGATTCCGGCGACGCCCATGATTTAGCGCAAAAAATAAGTTGGTACAAAGAACACGAAACCGAAGCTCATCAATTTGCCAAGCAGTTGCGGGAAAAAGTTGCTGCGAACTTTGATATTGCTAAGATGCTTGAAAAATACGAAGCGGTATATGAAAAAGTTTTACGAGACTAATAAAATGAAAGAAAATTCAAAAATAAAAGTATTACATATTATCCCTCGACTTATTGCCGGGGGCGCTGAACGCATGGTTCTCGATTATTCGCATCGCCTTGATGCCGAGCGTTTTTCTTTGGCCGTGGCGACAACGGCGGGCTCCGGACCCCTTGCATCTCAGTTTAAGGGGGCGGTGGCTTTACTAGCTGCAAAAGGCGGTCGAATTTTGAGCGCGTTGCGCATATGGCGCTTTATTCATATTTGGAAACCGGATATAATCCATACTCATTTATTCGGTGCCGACTTTTTTGGCTGGTTTTTTAAACATCTATACAAATTCCATTGGGTTTCAACCCAGCATAGTGTTGAACACCAGAGTTCGTTTTTACGCCGTTTTATTTGGCAGCGTATATTGAAATCGTCTGATGCTATTATTGCCGTCGCGAAAAAGGTTAAAGACTATGATTCAAAATATTTTAAGATTGCGTCTGAATCAATTAATCTTATTCAAAACGGTGTTGACACCCACGAGTTTAGCGCGATTCCGCCACTTAATTTTCGCAAAGATTCTTTTTCTTTGGGAATCGTTGGTCGACTCGAAGATTCAAAAGGACACCAATGTTTATTTGAAGCTTTGTCACGCGTTAGCAAAAATTGGACATTGCATATTTTTGGCGAAGGCAGTAATAAGGATGCACTTATCCATCTTGCTAAAAAATATTCGATTGACGATCGTATAATGTGGCATGGAATTGAAAAGGATCATGTCGCACTGTATGGATCTTTAGATATCGTTATACAGCCGTCCTTGCGCGAGGGGCTGAGCTTGGCTGTTATGGAAGCAATGAGTGCGGGGAGATTAGTCATCGCTTCAGAAGTCGCAGGCGCTGAACTTATAGAAGATTCCGTAAACGGGCTTGTGGTCAAAGCTAATGAGCCAGATCTATTAGCGCAAGCTATTATGTGGAGCATGGATCATACAGTAGAAGCTCAAGAATTTGCCTTGCATGCTCGCGACAAAGCAGTAAAGAATTTCGATATTCATGTCAGTATCGCCAAACTAGAAAAAGTTTATGAATCGTTGCTGAATAAAAACGCATAATATGCCAGCTGATATTATTTTAAAAAATAATGAGGGTGAGGCTCGCATCAGCGAAATGCCTAATGGTAAGCGTCGTATTAAAGTAACTACGAGCGACGCCGGTGCACCATTGCTTGAATGCGAAACCGCGTATCCTATTG